>JADZDN010000079.1 GCA_020851015.1 Alphaproteobacteria bacterium
CATCATCGTGGGCTACACCCGCGACCGCAAGCCGGTGCGCGCGGCCGACCTCAAGGCGCATGGGCCGATGACCGTGCTCTTGAAGGACGCGCTGTCGCCCAACCTGGTGCAGACGCTGGAAGGCACGCCGGCCTTCATCCATGGCGGGCCGTTCGCGAACATCGCCCATGGCTGCAACTCGGTGCTGGCGACCACGACGGCCCTGAAGCTTGCCGACTACGTCGTGACCGAGGCCGGTTTCGGCGCCGACCTGGGCGGCGAGAAATTCCTCGACATCAAGTGCCGCAAGACGGGCCTGGCGCCGGACGCGGTCGTGCTGGTCGCGACCATCCGGGCGCTCAAGATGCACGGCGGCGTCAAGAAAGAGGACCTGAAGCAGGAGAACCTGAAGGCGCTCGAGGCCGGCATGGCCAATTTGCAGCGCCATGTCGAGAACGTGCAGAAGTTCGGCCTCGTGCCGGTGGTCTCGATCAACCGCTTCAGCGCCGACACCGATGCGGAGATCGCGCTGGTCAAGCAGGCCTGCGCCAGGCTGGGGGTGGAGGCCGTGATGGCCGACCACTGGGCCGAGGGCGGCAAGGGTGCGGCCGACGTGGCGCGCGCCGTGGTCAAGGCGGTGGACAGCGGCAAGAGCAAGCTGAAGCTGCTCTATCCCGACGACATGCCGCTCCTGGAGAAGATCCGCACCATCGCGCGCGAGATCTACCGCGCCAAGGACATCGCCGCCGACAAGTCGGTGCGCGACCAGCTCGTCCAGTTCGAGGCGATGGGCTTCGGCAAGGTGCCGGTGTGCATCGCCAAGACGCAGTACAGCTTCTCCACCAACCCCGACGCCAAGGGCGCGCCCACCGACCACGTGGTGACGGTGCGCGAGGTGCGCCTGTCGGCCGGCGCCGAGTTCGTGGTCGCGGTGTGCGGCGACATCATGACCATGCCGGGCCTGCCCAAGGTGCCGGCCGCCGACCATATCGACGTCGGGCCGGACGGGCGCATCATGGGACTGTTCTAGGACGGGAATGGACACGGTCGAAAACAAGCCGGCCGGCGGCCGGCGCAAGGCGCCGCGCACGCCGAAGGGCCGCCAGGTCGAACCGGCGGCGCTCGACGACATGCGCGCGCTGCTGGGCGGCCGCGAGCGCCGGCGCGACCTGCTGATCGAGCACCTGCACCTGATCCAGGACCGCTACGGCCATCTCGCCGACCGGCACCTGGTCGCGCTGGCGTTCGAGATGAAGATGGCGATGACCGAGGTCTACGAGGTCGCCAGCTTCTACGCCCATTTCGACATCGTGAAGGACGGGGCGGAACCGCCGCCCGCGCTGACCATCCGGGTATGCGACTCCTTGAGCTGCGCGATGGCGGGCGCGCAGCGCCTGCTCGACACGCTGCCGGCGGCGCTGGGTCCGGGGGTGCGCGTGGTGCGCGCGCCCTGCATGGGCCTGTGCGACAAGGCGCCGGCGGTCGCGGTCGGTCATGACGCGCTGCCCCGCGCCGATTTGGCGAAGATCAAGGCCGCGGCCGCGCACAAGCATGCCGACCATGCCCATGCGCCGCGGGTCGCGCACGACGTCTATCTCGCCGACGGCGGCTACGCGCTGCTGAAATCCTGCCTCGCGGGCAAGCGCACGCGCGAGGAGACGATCGCCGCGGTCGACAAGGCGGGGCTGCGCGGGCTGGGCGGCGCGGGCTTTCCCACCGGCCGCAAATGGACGCTGGTGCGCCAGGAGAAGGGCCCGCGGCTGATGGTCGTGAACGGCGACGAGGGCGAGCCGGGCACGTTCAAGGACAAGTTCTACCTCGAGCAGGATCCGCACCGCTTCCTGGAAGGCATGCTGGTCGCGGCCTGGGTGGTCGAGGCCGAAGAGGTCTTCATCTACCTGCGCGACGAATACCCGGCCATCCGCCTGATGCTGCTGGCCGAGATCGCGCGGATCGAGAAGGCGGGCCTGTCGCCGCACACCAGGGTCCACCTGCGGCGCGGCGCCGGCGCCTATATCTGCGGCGAAGAATCGGCGATGATCGAGTCGATCGAAGGCAAGCGCGGCCTGCCCCGGCACCGCCCGCCCTATGTCGCCCAGGTCGGCGTGTTCAACCGCCCGACCCTGGTGCAGAACGTCGAGACGCTGTTCTGGGTGCGCGATATCGTCGAGAAGGGCGCGGGCTGGTTCGCCGGCCATGGGCGGCGCGGGCGCAAGGGCCTGCGCAGCTTCTCGGTCTCGGGCCGCGTCAGGAAGCCGGGCGTGGTGCTGGCGCCGGCCGGCGTTTCGGTGCGCGAGTTGATCGAAGAGTTCTGCGGTGGCATGCAGGAGGGCCAGAGCTTCAAGGGCTACCTGCCGGGCGGCGCGTCGGGCGGCATCCTGCCGGCGTCGATGGCCGACCTGCCGCTCGATTTCGGCACGCTCGAGCAGTACGGCTGCTTCGTCGGCTCGCACGCCGTTGTCATTCTGTCCGACAAGGACGATATGAAGGCGGTGGCGCTGAACCTGATGCAATTCTTCGAGGACGAAAGCTGCGGCCAGTGCACGCCCTGCCGGGTGGGCACCGAGAAGGCGGTGAAGCTGATGCGGACCGGCCCCTGGGACGAGACGCTGCTGACCGAGCTGTCCGGCGCGATGCGCGACGCCTCGATCTGCGGCCTGGGCCAG
>JADZDN010000080.1 GCA_020851015.1 Alphaproteobacteria bacterium
ACCAGCGCGCTGGAAACCGTGCCGAACCCGTCGGGACGGGAAAAGTTCATCGCGCCCTCCGGTCCGGTGCCGGCCGCGCGCGCGTCGCTGGCCAAGAGTCCTTCCCACGCCGCCCAATCGCCGGCTTCGGGGTCGGGCGCGGGCGCCTCGAGGAAACGCGGCCGGTGAAACGCGATGCGGGGAGAGGACGGATCGTCCGGTTCGCGCGCGGTCACCATGGTCAGCCCTTCGTGCAGGCGCTGGACCGCGACGGGCTGGTCCTCGGCCCGATGCGCGACGAAAAAGGCGCCGCGGTTGTCCGCCACTACCAGGTTGAAGGACCGGTAGCTGTCGGGCCGCAATTCGGACATGACCAGGGCGGCCCCGGCCGCATCGGCCTCGTCGAGCGCCAGCAGCACCAGCTCGCCCCGGCTGCGCTTGCCCTGGGCCGGGCCCAGCGTGCCCTGGCGATTGAGGATCGCCGCCACCACGCCGTGGTCGTTAACGCCCATCCACGAGCCGCCGGCCAGGTCGTCACGCCCGGCCAGCACCTCGGGCCGGTCGGGCCAGTGCCGCCCGGGCGGGGTCCAGGGCCGGTTCTTCATCTCGTCGCGGTTGGCGCCGAGGATCAGCGGCCAGGGGTGGCCGGGCCGGCGCAGGATGACCAGCGTGCACATGCGGCCCCCAATGACACCGACCGCCGCGCCGGCGTCAAGCCGGCCGGCGGACGGCTTGACGCGACATCTTTGTCCTTCGATTCCGCCGCCGGCTCCCTATATTAGGGCGGAACAGGGCAATCCAAGGGAGCGAGACGCCGCCATGCCGACCTTCGACGAACGGGAAAAAGGCTTCGAGAGCAAGTTCAAGCTGGACCAGGAAATTGCGTTCAAGGTCAATGTCCGGCGCAACAAGCTCCTGGGCCTGTGGGCGGCCAAGGAAATGGGCCTGACCGGCCCCGCCGCCGAGGAATACGCGAAGGCCGTGGTCGCCGCCGACATGGAGAAGCCGGGCCACGACGACGTCGTGGAAAAGCTGGTGAAGGACCTTGCCGCCAAGGGTAAGCCGGTCAGCGAGCACCGCATCCGCTCCGAGATGGACGCCCTGCTCGCCGAGGCGCGCAAGCAGGTCACCGGCACGTAGCGTCCGCGCCCCGCTCACCCTTCGACAAGCTCACCCTTCGACAAGCTCAGGGTGAGGGGAACGGAAACCTTCCAAACGAGTCCTCACCCTGAGCTTGTCGAAGGGTGAGCTTGTCGAAGGGTGCGTTTCCGCTACGGCTCGGCGTCGGGCTGGTTCTGCGGCAGCGCCTTCTGGAAAGCGGGCAATTCCTGGCAGGCGGCATTGATCCGCCGGATCGTCGGATAGGGCGCCATGTCGGTGTCGACGCGGGCGGCATTGGCCACCTGCGGCACCAGGCAGATATCGGCCAGGCCCGGCTGGTCGCCGTGGCAGAAGCGGCCGGTCGCAGCGCTTCCCGCCAGCATCGCCTCGATCGCGCGGAACCCGGTGTCGACCCAGTGGCGGTACCACCGGTCGCGCGTCTGCTGGTCGTGGCCCAGCGTCTTCTCCAGATAGCCAAGGACCCGGAGATTGTTGAGCGGATGGATCTCGCAGGCGACGTTGAGTGCGATCGCGCGCACCCGCGCCCGGCCCGCCGGGTCCTTGGGCAGCAGCGCCGGCTGCGGGTGGGTCTCCTCGAGATACTCGATGATCGCCAGCGACTGGGTCAGCAGGTTGCCGTCGGTTTCCAGCGCCGGCACGAGCTGCGCCGGATTGACGGCGCGCAGCGCCTCGCCGAGCTGCTCGCCCTTGCGCAGGTGGTAGGAGCGCTGGTCGTAGGCGATCCCCTTCAGGTTCAGCGCGATCCGCGCGCGATAGGCGGCCGACGAGCGGAAATAGCCGTGCAGCAGGGTCTTCGGCATCGGACGACCCCCTCTGGCTATTGCCGTTGCGCGAACTCGATCGCCACGCCGAAAGCGTCGGCGGGATCGACGATCAGCCGGCCGCGGTGGCGGCGCGCCAGCACGTTGTTGGCGCGCAGCAGCTTCTCCGTCGCGGCGACATCCGCCACGTCGACCCGATAGCCCACGAGGATCGGGCTGTCGGTCGGCCCGGGCAGCGCCATGTCGGGATAGCGCTCGGCGATGCGCCTTGGGTCGAGCAGCGTGACCGAGCCCAGCGCGGTGCGCACGTCCAGCCGGCCGGTCGCGGTCGCGACCTCCTCGAAGCCCTGCAGCGTGCCGAAGAAATCGCGCAGCGCCGCGGGGTCGGGCGCGCGCATCACCACCTCGCCGACTACCAGCGCGCCGTTGGCGTGCTTCTGATACTCGGGCTTCCAGAAATACTGCGGCGCGTGCTGCTGGCAGCAGAAGAACGCGGCCTCGGGCATGCGCCTGTCGGTGGCGAAGGCGAGCGAGAAGGCGACCCGCGCGCTGCCGCCATCCGGCAATGTCGCCAGGCGCTCGAAATCGAACGGCGCATACGTGTCGAGCCCGTTCATCTTGAACTCGGCATGGTCGGCGCGGGCGTCCCTGGACTGGAACACCAGCATCGCGAAGCCCTGGCGCTTCTTCAGATACTCCGCGTTGAAGCGGCCGAAATCGAACTGGCCGGGCGCCGCGGGCGCCAGCTTCGAGGGGTCGAGGATCGCCAGCACCTCGATGAAATTGCCCCGGAGCTGCACCAGCGTGTTGCCCGTGCCCCAGGGGTGCAGCGCGCGCGGCGTGCAGGTGAAGCCGAGCCGCTCGTAGAAGGCGCGGGCCTTGTCGAGGTCGTGCACGCACAGGACGAGATGGTCGATGCCGCGGTCGATCATGGTCTGCCTCGAACCGTGGATGTCGCGGGGCGACTATCGCACCCGGCGGCGACGGGGAACACCCCCGGGCCAGACTCCGGGACCTGGCGGCCCTGGACGGCAGGGGTGGCCATCGCTGAAACAAAACTGTAATCTATGTGACCGGCAACCGCCTCGGCAGTCATGTTAGAGCGCGGGTTCACTGGCAGAAGGGGAGAAACATGGAACGCAGGTGGTTGGGCACGATCTCGTTGGCGAGCTTGGCGATGCTGGCCCCGCTGGGCCTCGCCCAGGCGCAGGGCATCGACAAGATCATCGCCGACGCCAAGGCCGAAGGGCAGTTGACGATCATCGCCGTGCCGCATGACTGGTGCGGCTATGGCGGCATCATCGACAGCTTCAAGGCCAAGTACGGCATCAAGATGAACGAGCTCAATCCCGACGCCGGCTCGGGCGACGAGATCGAGGCGATCAAGGCCAACAAGGGCAACAAGGGGCCGCA
>JADZDN010000081.1 GCA_020851015.1 Alphaproteobacteria bacterium
GATGACATCGACCCCTTCAATCTACGTCTACGCCTCGGCGCAATCGCCAAACGCCGCCACGCAGGCAAACAGGCCTACCTCAAGAGCAGGCGAAACGCCTGACCCGCGGCCTTCGCCGGAAGGTTACCGAGATCTGGGAAGCCACGGCGGTCGATCGCTGAGGGCGAGCGGTCCCGGACCCTGATCGCACCCCTGGTCGGCTTTTCGAGGTCGAGGACCTGGAGCCTTTCGAGGCGAGGGACGATATCGGAGCGGTTCTGGACGAGGAGGCCGTGTAACCGAAGACGCGTTAGCCTGTGCACAACCTATCGCTCATCGTGCCGGGCGAAACACGGGCAGCGAGATATCAGGCGTGATCTGCTCAAAGCTGACCTCAACCGTCATTCCGATGCGGATCTGCGCGGGGTCGGCGGGCACATTGACCAGGTTGCTGGGCATCCGCGCCCCGCCCTCGAGTTCGACGATTGCCGTGACGTAAGGCACCAATTCCTTGAACGCGGACGTCGGCGCGCGGTGCACGATCGCGAAGCTGTGCAGAGTGCCGCGCCCGCCGGAGCGGATCCAATCGGTCGCGCGCGAGAAGCAGCTCGGACAAATGTCGCGTGGATAGAAATAAATACGGTTGCAGGCAGTGCAATGGCGTAACCATAGCTCGCCCTCTTTCGCCTTCTGCCAGAAGAATTCGGATTCCGGCTGCGGGACGGGAGCAGGACGCATTATGCGACACCAAGCACAAGTGTCGCGGTGGAGGACAGGATGCCGCCAATGCCGTTGACCAGCGCAAGACGGCAGTGTGGGACCTGGCGCGCGCCGCATTCGCCGCGCAGTTGCCTGACCGCCTCGATCAGCAGGAAAATGCCATACATTCCCGTGTGAGTGTAACTAAGACCGCCGCCATTGGTGTTGACCGCAAATGCGCCACCGGGCGCGGTGCGCTGCCCGGCGACGAAGTCGGGGCCCTCGCCCTTGGCGCAGAACCCGAGATCTTCTAGCGTGACGAGCGTGGTGTAGGTGAACGCGTCGTACAGCATCGCGAGATCAAGGTCAGCATGTCGCACACCCGCCATGGCCATCGCTTGCGGGCCGGTACGACGGCCGGTGGTGCTGGTTAGGTCGGGCATCTGGCTGATCATCGCGTGGTCGTGGCTTTCGGCGGCACCAAACACCCACACCGGCGGCTTGGGTAGATCGCGCGCGCGTTCTGCCGTGGTGACCACCACTGCGCCGCCAGCATCGGTCAGCAGGCAGCAATCCAGCAGGTGAAAGGGCCAGGCGATCCAGCGCGAGTTATGGTACTCGTCAAATGTCATCGGTTGGCGCATGAGCGCCCGCGGGTTGAGGCAGGCCCAGGCGCGCGTCGCGACGGCGATCTCGGCCAAGGCTTGGCGCGTACGCGCTTCGCCGAAGCGGTGCATGTAGCGCGTGCAGGCGATCGCATAGTTGACCGGAGCCCCAATGAACCCGTACGGCTCTTCGTACTGGAGGTGCGGCTGGTTGGTCTCTGGTGAGTTATTGACGTGCGCCGGTGACGGCACGCGCGCGCTGCGTCCGGTCTGACCGTGCGTTATGAGCGCGACCTCACAGAACCCGGCGCGGATGGCCGCAGTGGCATGCGCGACATGTGCTTCGAACGAACCACCTCCCATCCAGGTCGAATCGCTATAGCGCGGCTCGATGCCCATATACTCCGCCGTCGCCAGCGTGGAGATGCGCGCGGTAAATACAGCATCGACATCAGACTTGCACAGGCCAGCGTCGGCGAGGGCATTGTGCGCCGCCTCGGCGTGATGCTGCAGCGCGGATTTGTGTGGCACGATGCCAATCTCGTCGGATTCGGCAACCCCGACGATGGCGACGTCGCGCATTCGGCTCATCGCACGACCGTCTGAACTTGGCGCAGGTCGGACGCGGGCTCAATGGGCGCATCGGAAAGCCCTCTCACTTCCTCCACCGACCAGCCTGGCGCAATCTCGCGCATCAGGAAATACTCGCCTTTGGGTTCGAACAGTCCGAGGTTGGTCATCAGCAGCGTCATTCGTCTGCGTGAGGTCACCGGTGCCGTGCAGTGCCGCTTGACCCGCGGTTCACCCCGTTTGGTACTGTGCTCCATCACGATGAACACGCGTTGTGCACCGGCCGCGAGGTCCATTGCACCGCCGATCGCACCGCCACGGCGTCCGGCTAGCTTCCAGTTGCCAAAATCGCCGTTGCAAGCGGCCTCGAATGCTCCCATTACGGTCACATGCAGCCGGCCGCTTCGCACGAAGCCGAATGAGTCGGCGTGGCTCATGATGGCGGCGCCCGGAACTAGCGTGATGTACTCGTTGGCTGCATTGACAAGATGCGCATCCTTGCGACCAGGCGCGGCGGGAGGCCCGGCTCCTAGCACCCCATTCTCGGAATGTAGCAGCACCGTGCGCTGGCCGAAGTCATAGTTGGCGCACAGAGTCGGCAGACCCGCGCCAAGATTGGCCACCCAGCCATCTTCAAACTCCATCGCTAGCCGGTCGCACATCGCCTGCCGATCCAAGACTGGACGATCGTTTTGCTCAGCCATTGGCGTTGTCCCGGATGCCATGAGACGGAATCACCACCATGCGATCTACATAGACGAAGGGCGTGTGGATCTTGTCTGGATCGAGTTCGCCTGGCTCGACCACCGGCTCCTCGATTTCGACGATCACGGTGCGCGCAGCCGTGGCCATTAATGGGCAGAGATTACGCTGCGACAATCGAAATTGGAGATTGCCGTAGCGATCGGCACGCCAAGCGCAAAGCAACGCGTAATCGGCCTTGATCGGCCTCTCGAACAGGTATTCGCGATCATCGATCGAGCGCACCTCGCGTCCTTCTGCCAGCTCCGTGCCGACACCGGTCGGAGTGTAGAAGCCGCCGATCCCTGCACCGCCGGCGCGGATGCGCTCCGCCAATGTGCCCTGCGGTACGAGCTCGGCCTCGATCTCACCATCCTGCACCATGCGCTCGAACACGGACGGATTGGACGGAATTACCGGCGCCGTAATGGTGCAGATCATCTTGCGAAAGCGCCCGGCGGCGACCAGGCGGCCTACGTCCCACGCATCCGTCGGAATGCTGCGGCCACCGCCGGCGCGATTAGAGACGCCGACCAGATTTTTGGCGCCTTGTCGCAACAAGGCAGCGATCAAATTGCGGGGCGTGCCAGGGGGGCCGAAGCCACCAAACATGATCGTCGCGCCGTCGCGCACATCCGCTACGGCCTCATCGAAGCTAGCGAGTAGCTTGTTGCGCACGAATTCCTCCGCCGCGAGCCAGACGCCATATCATTGTCTCACTTTGTCTGCAAGAGCTATATAGCTCTAGATTTATTTCTCGAACCATGCTAGGGAATGCGTCAGAGCTTCCGGAGGATTGCTCAACTTGTATTTCGTCATTCACTGTACCGACCGGTCCGATACTGCGGCGACGCGAGAGCGCCTGATGGCGGAGCATCGCGCCTATCTTGATAGCCAACTTGACATAATTGTTTGGGCCGGCGCGCAGATGGACGATTCTGACCGGGTAATGCGCGGCAGCCTCTTCATCGTAAATGTGCCTGATCGCACTGCGGCGGAGGCGTTCTCGGCGGGGGACCCGTTCACGGCGGCCGGGGTATTCGCGCGCATCGAGATCAGCCGAGTCCGACGCGGCATTTTCCGGCCTGAGCTTGCGCGCACATCAGGTAAAGATACGGAGCTCTAGAGGTTCAGATGCTCTAAGCAGTTGGACGCCCAACCGAGGGCAAGAGGGAGGTGTGGAGATGAGCGAGAAAATCACGCGTCGTACACTGGTGGGGTTCACCATCGCCGCAGGCGCCACCACCTGGATGGCGGCCCCGCTGCGTGCGCAGGACCGGATTACCATTCTAACCTTTGGTGGTGCGCTCGCTGAAGCGCAGCGCAAGACTTATTTCGAGCCCTTTACCAAGGCGACCGGCATCCAGGTGCTAGAGGATGAGTGGGCTGGCGAGATGGCCAAGCTGCGCGCGATGGTCCAGTCCGGCAACGTCACGTGGGACGTGATTGATTTGTCGGGCGGCCAGACCGACCGCGCCTGCGATGAAGGTCTAGTCGAGCCACTCGATATCAATCAGTTTGGTGGCGCCGACAAGTTCGTACCCAACACGGTCCATGCGTGCGGCATTCCCACGCTCGTAGCCTCCATCGTGATCGGCTATAACGCAAGTAAGTTCCCAAACGGAGCGCCTAAAACGCTGGCGGACTTCTGGGATGCACATAAGTTTCCCGGTCCCCGAGCGCTGAAGAAATGGCCTAAGCACAATTTGGAGTTCGCGCTAGCCGCCGATAACGTGCCGCCGGGCGAAGTCTACAAGCTGCTTGAGACCAAGGAGGGCGTTGATCGCGCGTTCCGCAAGCTCGACCAAATCAAGCCGCATGTAAAGGTCTGGTTCGATACCTGGGCGCAGCCGCAGCAACTGCTGATCGACGGTGAAGTCGTGATGTCGACCGGGACCAACGGTCGGCTCGCGGTCGCCGCAGCGAGCCATCCCGAGATCAACTGGATATGGGACCATCAGGGCTACGACTTAGATTTTTGGGGCGTGGTGAAGGGTGGTAAGAACCGCGCAAACGCGGTGAAATTCATTGAGTTCGCCAGCCGCCCAGAAATCATGGCTGAGTTTCCCAAGCATATCCAGTACGGCCCCACAGTAAAGGCGGCAATTGACAAGATGTCGCCGGAAATGGCCAAGAAGATGCCAACCAACCCCGCCAACATGCAGGGTGCCTGGAAGGTCAGCGGGCGCTACTGGGGCGACCATCAAGACGATCTGGAGGTGCGCTTCCAGGCTTGGCTGAACAAATGAGTTCGGCGGGCCAGGTGTGCGCATTCTACAAAGCCTTATTCCCTCTCAAGGGAATGGCCACCGTAAAGAAGGAATCTGGCCGTGAATAGCACTGCACCAGTACGGCGCAACGCGCTGCAATTTCCGGATTTCGAATCGCGGTCAGCACAGCTCTACGAGCGCGCCAAGAAGGTTCTGCCGGGCGGCAACACGCGCACCAGCGTCTACTGGCCCCCATATCAGGTCTACGCGGTGTCGGGTAACGGCAGTAAGGTGACGGACGCCGATGGTATTGAGCGCGTCGATCTACAGAACAACTTCACTGCCCTGATCCATGGCCACGCTCAGCCGCTCGTGAGCGAGCGGATAATTGAGCAGGTGCGCAGGGGCACCGCGTTCGGCTTGACCACTGAGGCCGAAATTGAACTGGCAGAGCTCTTGTGCGCGCGCGTACCCAGCATCGAGCAAATCCGATTTGCCAATTCCGGTACCGAGGCGACGATGAATGCGATCAAACTCGCGCGCGCCTATACCGGCCGACCCAAATACGCGAAATGCGAGGGCGCCTATCACGGCAGCTCAGAGTTCGTTGAGGTTTCTATCGCCACTGGTCCGCACAATTGGGGCGAACTGGACGATCCGGCGCGCATTTCCGACTCATACGGCACGCCACAAGGCGTGCTCGACAACGTGGTACTCATTCCCTTCAATAATGTGGAGATCGCCGAACGTATTCTGGAGCGTCATGCGAAAGAGCTCGCAGGGGTCATGATCGATCCAATGCCGGTGCGCATTGGCATGGTTCAGGCGACACCGGACTTCCTGCAGATGATCCAACGCTTCTGCCGGCGTTCGGGCGCCCTGCTGATCTCCGATGAGGTGTTGAATTTCCGACTCAGCTATCGCGGGGCGCAAGGCGATTTCGGATACGATCCCGACGTGACCGCGCTTGGCAAGATCATTGGCGGCGGCCTTCCGGTCGGCGCGATCGGTGGCCGTGCCGAGATCATGCGCATGTTCGATCCGTCGGCCGGGCACAAAGTGTGGCATGGTGGCACGTTCAACGGCAATCCTGCAACCATGGTTGCCGGGCATGCCACCATGGAGCTGATGACAGAGGAAGCCTATGCCGGGATCAACCGGCTCGGGGAGTTCGCGCGCACGCGGCTCCGGGAAGCGTTCGCCACAAGCGGCGTAAAGGGCCAGGTCGCCGGACGTGGATCGCTGTTCCGTATCCTGATGACCGACCGGCCCATGCAAGACTACCGCAGCTACTATCCGAGCAAGGAAGAAAGTCTGCGTACTGAGTGGCTAATGCGATGGTCCGTCAATCACGGCTTCCTGCTGACCAAGGTTGGTATTGCGGCGCTTTCGACGGTAAACACCCAGTCGGAGATCGAACAGTTCTCTCAGATCGTGCATGATGGTTTGCTCGCTATGCGGCAAGAGGGGCTAACAGAGTGATCTGACTCTCGATTGCAGCAACCGGCGCACCGCGTTTTGGACTCTCAGGCCATGTCAGCGCACAAACTCTTATGCCAGTATGATGCGCACGCCCGATTATGGCGACCGTGTTGCGCGAGTGGTGGACTTCTTAAGCACCCTGAACAGCCAGAGCATACGAGATTTGACGGCCGTCTTTCAGTCCGTGCTGGACCGCAATTGGCAGCTTCGTGGACGCGATTGCGATTTTTTGGGGTGACGTCCCAACGTCGATCTCTTCGGGCGCAGCTCGTCGCGCAAAATTTTGGGTGCGCTTGATGCAAAGCGGGGTTCTGCATCGCAGTGTTCTGCCGTCTAACGTCAACTATCCATCCGTGGCGTCGCCAGAACCGTTGGTGCGGTTCATCAACGTACAGAAGACCTATGACGGCGAGATCCTGGTTGTGCGTGACCTCAATCTGTCCGTACGATGCGGTGAGTTTCTGACACTGCTGGGCCCGTCTGGATCGGGCAAGACCACCACGTTATTGATGCTGGCGGGCTTCGAGTATCCGACCGCCGGCCGCATCGAGCTCGATGGCCGCTCGCTCGAACGCGAGCCACCATATCGCCGCGACATCGGCATGGTGTTTCAGGATTATGCCCTCTTCCCGCACATGAGTGTGGTCGAGAACGTCGGCTTTCCGCTTAGTGTGCGGCGACGGCCAAAGCAAGAGATCCGCAATGCGGTGCAGGATGCGCTGGCTATGGTAAAGCTGGACGGGTTCGAGGACCGGCGGCCGAACCAGCTGTCGGGCGGCCAGCAGCAACGCGTTGCGTTGGCCCGCGCCCTGGTATTCCGGCCGCGGTTGGTCTTGATGGACGAGCCGCTAGGTGCCCTCGACAAGCAACTGCGCGAACAGATGCAGCTGGAAATAAAGCGGATCCAGCGGCAGCTCGGGGTCACCATGGTATATGTGACGCACGATCAGGCGGAAGCGTTGGTGATGTCCGACCGAATCGCGGTGTTCGCTAAGGGAAGCATCCGTCAGCTTGACACTCCAGCCGAGCTTTATGAGCATCCACGCAGCGCCTTTGTGGCGCAGTTTCTCGGCGAGAACAACCAGCTCACCGGCCGTATCGTCGGTTTCCAAGGTGGCCTTGCCAACGTCGAACTCGACGGCGGCATTTGTGTCTTGGCCTTGCCAGTCGGAGCCGAAAGCGCAGGGGAGCAGACGCTGCTCTCGCTACGCCCTGAGCGCATATCGCTGGGCGCGGTGGAGGGCAGCTGCGAGAATCGGTTCAACGCTCGGGTATCAGAGTTGGTTTATCTCGGCGATCATCTGCGAGTGCGCGTGTCACTCGAGCCGGCTGCCATCGACCTCATCGCCAAGCTCCCGCTTGTCCGGCGACACATGAGCTTGGAGGTTGGCATGTCAGTCGACGTCGGCTGGGCGGCAGAGGATTGCCGTGTGCTGGCGGCACCTTGACGCATGGCAGACGTTGCGCTCCCGCAGATCGGAAACCTGACGCCGGCCCTTCTGAAGCGCCAGCTGCGCCGAGTCGAAAGGCTGCGCATCCTCAGAGCACTCGGCCTCATGGCGCCCCTGCTGCTCTGGATTATCGTCAATTTCGTCGCACCGGTCGGCATCATTTTGGTGAAGAGCGTCGACGACCGCGACATGTCGAGCGTGCTGCCGATTGCATCGGATGCTCTCGCCTCGTGGAACGGTCAGGGCCTACCGTCGGAGGCCGTTTTCGCTGCGCTCGCCAGCGATCTTCGTGCAGCGAACGTAGCCAAGACACTGTACGTCGTGGCCAAGCGACTAAACGCCGCGCGCCCGGGGTTCCAGGCGTTGGTCAATCGCACCGCGCGCAGCCTGCCGGCGTTGCCGGCCAACTCATGGCGCGACGAATTGGAGGCAATCGACGCGCGGTGGGGGGAGACAGCGACTTGGCGTGTCATCCAGAGGACTGCCTACCCAGTGACGCCAATCCATCTTCTGGCCGCCGTTGACCTCACCCTCGACGACGAGAGCAAAGTCACCACCGTTGATGAGGAAAGGCGCCTATTCATCTCCGTATGGGGCCGAACCTTGTGGGTCGCCGCGATTGTGACGCTACTTTGCGTCGTGTTTGGTTACCCCCTCGCCTTTTTGATGGCAACGATCGGCCCGCGCCAAGCCAACCTGCTGCTAATTCTCGTCCTGTTGCCGTTCTGGATGTCACTGTTAGTGCGCACAACGGCATGGGTCGTCCTCCTACAGACGCAAGGAGTGGTGAATGATCTGGCACTGTGGGTGGGGCTGTGGTCGGAGCGGCTGCAGCTTATCCACAACCGCATCGGCGTTTACGTCGCAATGGTGCACGTGCTGCTGCCATACATGGTGTTGCCGCTCTACAGCACGATGAAACGGATTCCACCCAGTTACCTACGCGCCGCCAAGTCGCTGGGTGCCAATCCCATCGAGGCATTCTTCAGAGTCTTCCTGCCCTTGACCCGGCACGGCGTCGGATCGGGCGCGCTCCTCGTGTTCATTCTCGCGATTGGTTATTGGGTCACGCCCGCACTTGTAGGTGGCCGAAGCGATCAGATGATCAGTTATTTCATTGCGTTCTATGCCAACGTGACTCTGAACTGGGGCCCCGCCGCGGCGCTGAGTGTGCTGCTTCTTCTGCTGACCTTAGCCGTGTTCTGGCTATTTAAGGCGGTGTTTGGTCTCGATCGGATGAGGATGTCATGACGATGCGGTTTGACGCCCTCGCAGCGGAACGTGCCTGGCACAGGTTTTTCGTCGTACTCTGCGCAGCTATTCTGTTTTTCCTGTTAGCGCCGATGGTTGTGATCGTTCCGCTGTCGTTCAATCCGGAGCCGTTTTTTACCTATCCTTTGCGCGGCTTCTCCTTGCGTTGGTATGAGCAGTTCCTGGGCAGCCTGGAATGGCGGCTTGCGATCAAAAACAGCGTGATAATCGCAAGCGCCACCACGGCGCTCGCGACGCTACTGGGCACTGCCGCTGCGGTGGGCCTGACCCTGGCCAACTTCCGCGGCAAGGGGCTACTTATCGCCTTGCTGCTCTCGCCGATGATGGTGCCGCACATCATCATCGGGCTGGGCATGTTCTTCCTTTACACGTGGATGGGAGTGATCCAGACGTTGTATGGCATGATTTTGGCACACACCACCATCGCAGCACCTTTCGTTCTGTTGACGGTCGCCGCGACGCTGACCAACTTCAACCGGAACTTGGTACGCGCAGCGAGCGGGCTCGGTGCGAAACCACTAATTGTTTTCCGCAAGGTCGTGCTGCCGCTGATCCTACCTGGCATACTGGCTGGTGCCGTGTTTGCCTTTGTTATCTCGTTCGACGAACTGATTATCGCGCTGTTCCTTGCCGGATCCGAGCATCGCACGTTGCCACGCCAGATGTGGAGCGGCACGCGCGAAGAGATTTCACCCGTGATCACAGCCGTGGCGACCGTGCTGATGGGCGTATCAATCGTACTGGTGCTGACGATGGAGTGGCTGCGCCGGCGCTCCGAGCGGGTGCGCGCGCGGAGTTTCGCCGCATGAAAACGAGGTCGTCCAGCTCCGCTGCGATGCCACCCGATGGTGTGGCCGAGGCACGCGACCGCGCCACGCATGAGATTCGCTCGCGCTTTTTCGGCGCCCGGGAACCCGGTCTGCCCAAGCACGCGCAGCTGCGCAAGGCGATTCTGGCGGCAATTGGCAACGGTACGCTCAAGCCCGGCGAGCAGCTGGCTTCCGAACAGGCGTTGACGGCGGCGCTCGGCGTCAGCCTCGGCACGGTCCGGCGTGCGCTCGACCAGCTTGGTGTTGCGGGCGTCCTGCGCCGCGAGCACGGTCACGGAACGTTTGTCGGTCAACCGCCACGCGCAATCGAGGACAATTGGCATTTCCGTTTCTTTACCGACGATCGGCGCAGCGTACTGCCTGTCTTTGCGCGCGTCGTGGAGCGCGGACTCGTGCATCTCGCGGGCCCATGGAGCGACGTGCTCGGTGACGACCCGGCTGGATTCGTGCGCTTCAACCGACTGTTCGACGTGAGCGGGAAATTCTTTTGCTACAGTGAGTTCTACATTTCGGCGACGCGCTTTGGTCGCATGCTGAGTCGTCCGATTGATAGTTTGGAAGCTGCCAATCTCCGTAAGATTTTGGCATTGGAGTTCAACGCGCAGACCTTATACCTGAGCCAGTGCGCGCGCGTAGAGCCACTGACCGAGCGCACGTGCGAGCTGCTTGCGATCGAGCATGGCAGTTCCGGCATGAGATTGGAGCTAATAGGCCACGGCTTCGAAGACATGCCGATCACCTATCAAACTGTTTGGATTCCGCCCACCCGCTACTTGCTCGATTTGTCGCGCGTGCGCCCGATCGAATTCAAGGAGTGAGGGAAGCCATGGATCTCACGCAGCCCGGCTATTTCGAGGAACCGCCGCAGGGGAACCCGAGCCGCGGCACCGAGGCGCATCCCTAATGCATGACAAAGACGTTGATGATTCTCCGGTTCCACTCCTGCTCTCGGTTCCCGAATAGTCCCGGTCTGCTCGAAACGACCGAGGATGCAAGATGATTCTTCAACTGCAACAAGCGTCGGAACCGGCTCGTGGGACGAAAAGCCCGAAACCCATCCCGTCCACTTGTGAAATCCGCTGTGCGCGTGATGGCGATCCTCGAGTACTTTCGAATGCGTCGAAGCGGCGCCACGGTGATGGAGCTCTCCCGCACGCTACAGCTTCCGCAATCCAGCGCGTCGGCGCTGCTCCGGACGTTGGTGGCGCTTGACTACCTAGCCTATAACAGGCGTCGCCGTACCTACGTTGCGACCGCCCGGGTTGGCCTGCTTTCCGCGGGCGTCGCGCCGGGCGTGTTCGGCGATAGCCGCCTGCCCCACGCCTTAGAGGAGCTGCACGACAAGACCGGCGAGATGGTGCTGCTGGCGACGCACAACGAGACCATGGTGCGCTTCATCGAGGTCATCGAATCGCGGAATCCCATGCGCCTGCATCTTCCGGTCGGCAGCGTCCGGCCGCTGCCGCACTCTGGCATGGGACGGCTATTTCTCTCCTCGTTCCCCGAGGAGAAGATCCGTGGTCTCGTGCACCTGTTCAACGCCGAAAGCGGCTCGCAGCGGCGCATCAAGGCGGACGAACTGCTGCGCGAGATCGACGTCGTGCGCAAGCGTGGTTACCTGGTCGCCCTCAACAATTTCATCGTCGGCGCCGGACTGGTTTCGATGTTGCTGCGGACCGAGGCCAACGAGCCGCAGCTCGCCGTCGCGATCTGCGGTCCCAGCGAAGTCATTGGACGGAACAGCGAACGCTACGTCGAGTTGATGCGGCAGGCGCTCGGCTGGCAGCTGAAGGGGCGCAACGCCGCCCGGTCCGCGCAGAATATGCGGGGCGGCAAATAGCGGGATGCGCCGCGCCCGCTTTTCCCAATATCACATATGTGCTCGATTGCATCGCCTGGTGCTCTTTCCTTGCCCGGCCCTCTTTCGCCATGCCACCATTCCGCTGTGTTAAATCGCGGGTTTGCGCGCCATGGGGTCTACTACGATCGAGAAAATCCTCGCGCGGACCTCCGGAAGGTCCGCGGTGCGGCCGGGCGATATCGCGATTTGTCGTCCTGACATGGTCATTCAGATCGACCTGCCGATCACGATCGAAGGCGGCTGGTATCGGCCGATGAAGATCTTCGACGCCGAGCGCATTGCATTGATCTTCGATCATGCGGTCCCGGCACCGAGCATCAAGGATGCATCGGCAATGGTCGAAGGGCGCCGCTTCGCGCGTGAATTCGGGCTGAAGCACTTCTTCGATGTCGGACGTCAGGGGATCGCCCATGTGATGGCGGCGCAGCACGGCTTGGCACAGCCCGGCGAACTGCTCGTATGCCCGGATTCGCATACCTGTGCTGTCGGCGCCGTGAACTGTGCCGGCCGCGGCGTGGGAGTTCTGGATACGATCCAGGCGATGACCAAGGGCGTCGTGTGGTATCCGGTCTCGCCGACCATCCGTTACGAGTTTTCCGGTGCGCTCGGCACCGGCACCAGCGGCAAGGATGTGTTCTTCCATATCGCGCAGCTCTACGGCGGGCATTCCGATGCGAGCGTCGAGTTCGGCGGTCCCAGCCTCGCATCCTTGCCGATGGCCGACCGCTGGACCATCACCACGATGTGCGCGGAGATCAGCGCGGAATTCGCGATCTTCGACTACGACGAGCAGACGGAGGCGTTCCTCGCCGATCGGTCGGGCTGCCGCCGCGATCCCGCGCTGCCGGATCGCGATGCCGACTACCAGGACGTCCGCCGCATCGATCTCGGCGAGATCGAGCCCTATGTCATGTTGCCGCACGCCGTGCCGAAGAACGGCGTTCGGATCTCCGACTTCAAGCAATCGGTCCGGGTGAATCAGGCGTTCATCGGCTCTTGCGCCAATGGGCAGCTCGAGGACCTTCGCATAGCGGCGCGCATCCTGAATGGCCGCAGGGTTGCGGAAGGCGTACGCCTCATCGTGACACCCGCGTCGCAGCAGATCTACTTGCAGGCGATGCGCGAGGGCATCCTGGAGAGGATCGCTGAATCAGGCGCCGTCATCACCAACGCCACGTGCGGCGCTTGCTTTGGCTACCACATGGGCGTACTGGCGCCGGGCGAGGTCTGCATCACCGCGAGCACGCGGAATTTCCGTGGCCGCATGGGCAGCAGCAATGCCGAGATCTACATGGGATCGCCGGCAACGGTGGCGGCCTCGGCGATCGCCGGGTTGATCACCGACCCGAGGCCCTTCCTGTGACACAGCCCCTCGTGCGCAAGGGCCGGGTCTGGGTGTTCGGCGACAATATCAATACCGACCTGATTCTGCCATCGGCCGCCTTCCGGTTGCCTCGGGACCGTCAGCATCGACTGGCCTTCGAGGCTGTCCGTCCGGGCTGGGTCGATCAGGTGCGGGAAGGCGACGTCATTGTCGGCGGTGCGAATTTCGGCATGGGGTCGGGCAGGCCTGTCGGTGCCGTGTTCCGCGCCTGCGGGATTGCCGCCGTAGTGGCGGAGTCCGTCAACGGACTTTGCCTGCGCAACTGCATAAATGTCGGGCTCCCGGCGTTGTCGTGCCGTGACGTGGGGCCCGGGTTCACGGACGGAGAGACGGCGGAGATCGATTTTCGCGCCGGCATCGTGCGCAATCTCTCCACCGGCCGGAGTTTCGCGTCGTCCGGGCTGGCACCCGAACTGATCCAGATCATCGAAGCGGGCGGCATCGCGCAGAGCCTCGTGGCGGAAGGTCTGATCGAGGCGATGCCCTATGCCGCGCCCGCGACCTAGTTCGTTACATCTCAGGTGAACAGAATGAATCTCGCGGCAAAACTCCGGACGCTGCTGGCGAAGGACGAATGCGTCGTCGCGCCGGGCGCCTATGACTGCATCACCGCACGGCTGATCGAGCAGAACGGGTTTCCGGTCGTCTACATGTCGGGCGGTTGCACCGCCGGCATGCTCGGCTTTCCCGATTACGGCCTGACGACGATGAGCGAGATGGTGGCCAATGCCGGGCGCATCGCCGCGGCGGTGGAGATTCCGCTCATCGCCGATGCCGATACGGGATACGGTAACGAGCTGAATGTCGTCCGCACGGTGCGCGAATACGAGCAGCGCGGCGTCGCCGCTTTCCATATCGAGGACCAGGTCTTTCCGAAGAAATGCGGTCATCTGGACGGTAAGCAGGTGATTGCGTCCGACGAATTCATCCTGAAGATCAAGACCGCGGTCGCCGCCAAGTGCAACCCGGACACCGTCATTATCGCGCGCACCGACGCACTCAGCGTCATCAACCTGGACGAGGCTGTGCGGCGTGCGAATGCGGCGGCCGATGTCGGGGCGGACATTGCCTTCATCGAGGCGCCGGAATCGGTTGAGGAGACGGCATCGATCCCCAAGCGCGTTAAGATTCCTTGCCTTATGAACGTCGTGCGCGGCGGCAAGTCGCCCGCCCAGGACATCCGGCAAATCCAACAGATGGGATATCGCATCGCCATCGTGCCGGGCCTGCTGTTGCAGCACATCATCGGCTGCTGCGACGAGATCCTGGAGAAGCTGCGCGACACGATGACCCACCCGGTGCATCACCGTGACATCTCGGTGCGGGAGATGTTCCGGCGGATGGGCTCCGATGGCTGGGACCGCATCAAGGCGCAAGGCCGGTAACGAGCCGCGGATGATGTCGCGGAGAAGGGAGTATTCGATGTTTCATGCATCATTTGCCATGAGCGGCTTCATTCGTCGTGTCGCCGCTGTTGCGCCCGTGCTGACGCTGCTTGCCGTCCCACTCGCCGCCGACGCATCGGCCGAAACACGGTACGTGTTCGCCAATTCCAGCAAGTATGACACGTTGGATCCGCACACGACTTATGACGTCGCCCGGGTTGGTTTGCGCATCAACCTCTATGACGGGCTCTATCGTTGGCAAGCCAATCCGCCGAAGCTCGAGCCCTGGCTCGCCGAAAGCCATACCGTCAGCCCGGACGGCAAGACCTATATGTTCAAGCTGCGCAAGAACGTCAAGTTCCACGACGGCAGCACCCTCACGCCCGAGGACATCGTCTACAGCATGGAGCGTATCCTCGCGCTCAAGCGCGGCGCATATTCCCTGTTCGCGCCGCTCGTCGCACCGGGCTCGACCAAAGCGATCGACGCCGACACGGTCCAGTTCAACCTCAAGGAGCCGTCGGCGATCTTCATGTCGATGACGCCGGAAATCTACGCCGTCAATGCGGCACTGCTGAAGAAGAACACCCAGAATGACGACTGGGGCAATGATTGGCTGGCGAAGAACGACGCCGGCACTGGCGCCTACAAGCTGGAGCGTTACGATCCGGCGATTGGTTTCGTCGCACGCAGGTTCCCCGATCATTTCAAGGGTTGGGGCAGCCAGTTCATCGACGTGATCGACTTCCGCACGGTGACCGAAGGAAATACGAAGATACTCGGCCTCATGCGCGGGGATTTCCACGGCACGGACGGCTACCTGCCGCAAGATCAGATCCAAAAGCTGCGCGGATCGCCCAATGTTCAGGTGATCGAGGAAGAATCGATGCGGCTGTTCCACATCGCCATCTTCTCGCAGCGGCCGCCACTCGACGACGTGCACTATCGACGTATGCTGAATTATGCCTTCGACTACGACGGCTTCATCAACGATATCCTCAAGGGCGCGGTGGTACGCAATCCCGGACCAATTCCCAACAACATGTGGGGAGCGGTGCGGGACATCAGAGGCTACAGCTACGATCTGGAGAAGGCGAAAGAGGAACTGGCAAAGGTCAACGCCCCCCTGCGTCCGGTCACGATCGTGACCCTGGCGGGCTACGATCAGACGCAGTTCGCCGCGACGATCCTACAGAACGGACTGCGGAAGATCGGGGTGGAATCCAAGATCGAGGTGGTGCCGTTTCCCGTGGTCGAGCAGCGGATCCTGAAGCCGGAAACCACACCCGATATGCTGGTGACGTTCAAGTCGACGTCATTTGCCGACCCGCACAACTGGGTTGGCGTCATGTTCAACTCGAAAAACGCGGGCAGCCGCAACCAGGGCTACTACAAGAATGAGAAGGTGGACGCGCTGCTGGACAAGGCGGTCGTATCCTCGGATACCGAGGAGCGCCGTAAGCTGTACGAAGAGGCGTCCCGCGTCGTGGTCGATGACGCGGGAGCGATCCTCGTCTCGAACTCGAAATGGTTCGGCGTGTTCTCGAGCAAGTTGAAGGGAATCCGGTTCTGCCCAATCGGCGAAGCCCAGGAGATGAGAACGGCCTATTTCGCGAACTGACGCAGGCGAACGAATGTCCTCGTAGGATTCGATGAAGTCCCTGTCTGTCATCGTGCGGCGGATTCTGTGGTTCCCGCCCACGATTGCGGGGCTGATCGCGCTCACCTTCATCGTCTCGCGTGTCATCCCGGCCGACCCGGTCGCCCTCGTTGCCGGCGAGTTCGCGACCAAAGAGCAGGTAGCAGCGCTGCGCGCGCAGCTCGGGCTGGACCGGCCGATGTTCGTACAGCTGGCCTGGTATTGCGGCGACGTCATTTCGGGAAATCTCGGACGCAGCCTCTACACGGGTCGGCCGATCGCCGAAGACCTGCTGACGCGCATTCCGGCGACCCTCGAACTGACCTTCGTCGCGATTATCATCTCCATTACAGGCGGCGTCCTGCTGGGCGTCATCGCGGCCCAATACCACAATTCGTGGTTCGACCATGTCCTGCGTCTCGTCACGGTATCGGGCCTGGCCGTAGCGAGCTTTTGGCTTGCGCTGATGCTGCAGCTTCTCTTCACGATGCGGCTGGGCTGGACGCCGCTGCAAGGTCGGACATCCGGCTATCCGCCGACGCGCATGACGGGTCTCAATCTGGTCGACGCCCTGCTGACTGGCGACCTTACAGCTATGCTGGACGCCGCGCATCATCTCCTGCTTCCGGCGGTCACGCTGGCGCTGCCCGCGATTGCCATCATCGTGCGCTTCACGCGCGTCGGCGTCCTCGATCACATCCAGAGCAACTTCGTGCTCTATCAATCCAGCATGGGCTTTCCGCGCCGCGTGACCATCTGGAAATACGTCCTGCGCAGCGCTATCACCGCCACGATAACGCAGATCGGGTTGATCTTCGGCGTGCTGCTCGCAGGCGCCGTCGTCGTGGAGACGGTCTTCACTTGGCCTGGTATCGGTTCCTATGCGGTCGAATCGATTATGCAGTCGGACTATAACGCCATTCTCGGCGTGACGATCTGGTCGGGCATCGTATTCTCCATGGTCAACCTGATGGTCGACCTGCTGCACATCTACGTCGACCCCCGGCAGAAGGGGTAAGCCATGGGGGCAAGCGAGTCGGCCCGAGTCATCCGGGCGCTATTGCGCGACCCGATGTCGGCGTTCGGGCTCTGCATCGTCCTCGCCCTGGTTGTGGCTGCCGTCTTTGCACCCTGGCTGGCAACGTACCCGAACGACGTCTGGGAAATTCACACCAAGGAGCGCCTGCTGGCGCCCTCCGCCGATCATTGGCTGGGCACCGACCGGGTCGGTGGCGACATCTATAGCCGCATCCTGTTCGGTGCCCGCATCACCATCGCCATCGCGACGATTTCGGTCGGGGTGTCGATGCTGATCGGCGTGCCGATCGGACTCCTGGCGGGCTATTTCGACAATGCCTTCGGCAATTTCCTGATGCGGGTCAGCGATATATTCCTGGCGGTGCCGCAGGTCGTGCTCGCGATCGCCATCGCGCAGACGCTGGGGCCGTCGCTCGAGAACGTCATCCTGGCGCTGTCGATCACGCACTGGCCGTTCTGGGCGCGCATCGTGTGCGCCGAGACGCGCTCGCTCAACAACGAGATCTTCGTCGAATCCGCCATCGCGCTCGGCGTATCGCCGCTCAAGGTAATGATGCTGCATGTTCTGCCCAACATCTCGTCGGCGATCATCATTCGTACGACTGTCGGTATGGGCGGAACGATCCTGACCGCGGCCGCGCTTGGATTTCTTGGCCTCGGGCCACCGCCCCCATCGCCAGAATGGGGACGAATGATCTCCGACTCACGCGAGTTTCTGCCCGACGCCTGGTGGTACGCGGGTGCGCCCGGCCTGGCAATCTTCTTCGTGGTGCTGGGCTTCAACCTGCTGGGAGACGGGTTGCGCGATATCCTCGATCCGCGCGTGTGGCGGGCGTCGAATGGACATTGATCCGCTGCTGCGCGTCCGCGATCTGGCGGTCACCATCGCCGCCGGCAACGGCACCGCGCAGGTGCTGGACGGCGTCACCCTGGACGTCGGCCGCGGCGAGATCGTCGGACTCGTGGGAGAAAGCGGCTGCGGCAAGACGACCCTGGCCCGCGCCGTTCTCGGAGTGCTTCCCGGTTCCGCACGAGTTCGCAGCGGCATGATCACGTTCGCTGACAAGGATCTCCTGCGCATGCCGCGCGCGGAACTGGCGCGCGATATCCAAGGACGCGCCATCACCTTCATTCCGCAGGATCCGTACAGCTCGCTCAGCCCGCTCTTCACGGTGGGGGATCAGATTGGCGAGCTGATGAAATGGAGATCGCCGCTCGGCAAAGACGGAAAAACCCGCCTGTCCAAGTCGGAGCGGCAGTCGCGAGACCGAGAACGGACGCTCGCCCTGCTGCAGGCTGTCCAACTGCCCGACCCCGTCCAGCTGCTCAAGAAGTATCCCCATGAGTTGAGCGGCGGGCAGCGCCAGCGACTGATGATCGCGATGGCCCTGTTGCCCGAGCCGGCGATGGTGATCGCCGACGAGCCGACGACCGCGCTCGACGTGACGATCCAGGCGCAGATACTGAAGATGCTGCGCACGATGGTGCGCGAGCGCAACGTCTCGGTGCTGTTCACGACCCACGACTTCGGCACGGCGTACGAGATCTGCGACCGCGTCACGGTGATGTATGCCGGACAAGAGGTTGAAAGCGCCGATATCGCCTCGTTCTTCGCCCGTCCAGCACATCCGTACACATGGAGCCTGTTGCGAAGCATCCCGGCGGGACGGCGCCTGCCGGATGGCATCCGCGGCGAGGTGCCGTCCCTGCTGCGTCCGCCGGGCGGATGCCGCTTCCATCCGCGTTGCGCTGCCGCGGACGATGATTGCCGCGTGCGCCGTCCGCCGAGCGAGGTACTGACTGCGGCTCACAGGGTGCGCTGCTTTCACAAGGTCGAGCAGATGCCATCGGAGCGCCAGGCGCAGCGATGATCCCGCCGACCAGCAGCATCCTTGCCGTAAACAAGCTGGAGAAGCGCTTTCCGATCCGGAACGATTTCGGCTGGCGCAAGGGCTGGCTGCGCGCGCTGGACAACGTGACGTTCGATGTCAGGGACGGCGAGGTTCTTGGCCTGGTCGGAGAAAGCGGCAGCGGCAAATCAACCCTCGGCAAGACGGTGATGGGCATTCATCGTCCGACCGCAGGCACCGTGCACCTGATGGGGCAAGAGATCTCCGGCCTCTCCACGCGACAGCACCGCGCCGTACGGCGGCATCTGCAGTACACATATCAGGATCCCGGCGCCTCTCTGGATCCTCGGTGGCGCATCCGGCGGTCGTTGCTGGAGCCGCTCGTCACGCATACCGATCTGCCGGCATCCGCGCGCGAAGAGGCCGTGGAGCGCGTGATCTCAGCGGTTGGACTCCTGCCGTCACATCTGGACGTTTACCCGCACGAGCTCAGCGGCGGACAGCAGCGGCGCGCGGGCCTCGCCCGCGTGCTGGTGCTGCAGCCGAAAGTGCTGATCCTGGATGAGCCGACCTCTGGCCTGGATGTCTCGGTGCAAGCCACGATCCTCCGGCTGATCGCCGAATTGAAGGCGACGCTGAACCTGTGCATCGTCTTCATATCGCACGACCTGGCGGTCATCCGACTGATGTGCGATCGCACGGCCGTCATGTATCTCGGCCGCATTGTGGAAATAGGGGCAACGGAGGCACTGTTCAACAATCCGCGCCATCCCTATAGCCAATCACTTTTGTCGGCTGTTCCGCAGATCGGCATCCGCCGAGTCACCGACGAGTTCAGCCTCCGCGGCGAGCCGCCGGACCCAGGCAAGCCAATGGAAGGATGCCGCTTCCTGTCGCGCTGCGTTCACGCGATGGAGATGTGCCGCCAGCGCGAGCCGGACTTGAAGCCGCTTGCTGGCGCTACCGCCGCTGCCTGCCACTTACTCTAAGTTCATGGTAAATCACCTACATCCTCAACGGCGGGTGGCCTGATGCCGTAGGCGTGCATAGCGCAGTCACCGGACCAGCTTCTCTTCCTGACCTTCCGCTCAAACAGCAGGGGTCGGCTCGACAAAGAGCTTGTCGACTTGAGTAAGGTGTCCTTTGACGGTGACTTGGGCCACGCCGACCAGATGCTCCCCGATCTCGGCCATCTTGAGATAGGACGACCGCATGAGGGAAACCGTCAGCGTAAGCTCGTCGTCACACGCTTTCATGAACTCTATGTCGCAACTCCAGACAGCTTTGGAACGGGAGCACAGTTCGGTCAGAGCCACCCTCTCACCCTATCGCCGGGTTCTTAGGCGAACCACTAGGAATTCCCTACGGCTGGTTGGCGTACGAACCTACGGCATGCGCAAAAGGATCGTCGTCCAAATGGGCAACGCCAATCATACTAGTATGGAATTGATCATCAGCGACCTGAACAGCCCGGAAAAGGCATTTTGGCAGGCTCGGATTGTCGTGTTGAATGCGGCTATCGCAGGCACGGCGTGTGCAGCATCTAGGCATTGCTTTGGACGCTGTTCGCCACTTCCAGCATTCGGCGCGCGCATTGCGGGATCAACTAGCGCACTCGGTTTGAAATTTGCGATTGTTAAGCCGATCCATCAGATACTTGGCGACGAAATAATCGATATGGCTGCCGCCGCCGTTCTTCATAAGCGTGATCTGGTCGGGCGACGTACGGCCCTTGACCCTGCCCTGGCACAGCTCGAACAGGTCGCCCTTGATGTCGGATGGCTTGATCACGCCCCGCTTGAACGGGCCGAGAAATTCGCCCGAGCGCGTTGTCGTCTGGCGATGATCGACGAAGACGTCGGCGCGACGCAGCACATCGTCGTCGGATTCCCGCATTTCGGGCGTAAACGATCCGACGAGGTCAACGTGGACGCCCGGCTTCAGCAATCGGCCCTTGAGTATCGGCTCGCCGGCCATGGTGGCGCAGGAGATGATGTCGGCCCGGCTTACCGCTTCGTCCAGGTCGCGCGTCGCGGTCGCGCGGATTCCTTCGCGACCGAGAATCTCCACCAGGCGATCGGCGTTCGCCGCCGTCCGATTCCAGATGACAATATTGTCGATCGAGCGCCGGACGCTGCGATGGGCGCGCACGAGATAGGGCGCCAGCAGCCCCGCGCCGACCATCAGGAAGTTCCGCGCGTCTTGCCGGGCCAGCATGCTGGCGCCGAGCGCCGAATCCGCCGAGGTCTTGCGGAAGATCATCGCTTCGCCGTCGATGACGGCTTCGGTCACGCCCGTTGTCCCGTTGGCAAAGACATAGAGCGAATTGACATTGGACACGCCATGGCGGGAACGGTTCCGCGGGAACGAGGTCACGATCTTGGTCAGTATTCCTTCCTGCGGCTGCCAGGCCGGAAGGACGATGACGATGTCTGGATCGCCCCCTGGGTGCGGCTGCTGAAATATCTGCCGGTCCGACATCTTGGGCATGCCGCCGAGATGGGCTTTGCGGATGGCCTCGATGAGGCCGTCGTAGGCCAACAACTCGTGGACGCGAGCGGCTTCGATCACTTGCACGGTCATCTCCTTGCGGCTTGGCGATGGTTTGCGAATCACGCTTTGCAGGCGGCGTAGAGGTGCGGCCGCAGCGCCGCATGGTTGAGGACGACACCCAAGCCCGGCTCCGATGGGATGGGCATGTGCCCGTCCTGCCGCACCACGGGTGGGCGCTCGAGGACGGAGAGGTAGGAGGGCTCCTTGGCGAAATCGGGAAAATACTCAAGCACCATGAAGTTGGGGATGCAGGCGGCGAACTGGATGGTCACGGCCGTCGCTAAGTCGCTGCCGTAGTTGTGCGGTGCGACACGAATATTGTGCACCTCGGCCATCGCCGCGATCGCACGTCCCTCCATCAGTCCGCCCGTATTGCAAATATCGGGCTGGATAATGTCGACGGCGTCGCATTGCAGCAGCCGGTGAAACTGCGGCCGGCCATAGCAACGCTCGCCGGCGGCGATGGCAATCGGCGTGCTGCGCCTTACCTTGGCGAGGGCGTCCACCGATGACGGATCGACCGGTTCCTCGACGAACAGCAGGTCAAGGTGGTCGACGCGGCGGCAGATCCGCAGGACCTGGTCCGTGGTCAGCCCCCCACCGAAGTCGAGCATGATCTCGACTCCCGGTCCCACCGCATCGCGCAAGGCGACCACGCGGTCGCATACCAGCGGCAGGTACCGTGCATCGAGCCGCCTGCGCGTCGGATGGCGAACCACGGTGACGGGATCGGCAAGGCCGAGCGGGTAAAACTTGAGGCTGGTGTACCCGCGCGCAACCGTGGCAACGCCGGCGCGGGCGATATCGTCGGGCGTGTCGCAGCCCATCCACCAGCCGTTGGCATAGACGGGAAGCTGCTCCCAGATCTGCCCGCCAAGGAGGTCATAGACCGGGGCGCCCAGCGCCTTTCCCTTAATATCCCACAACGCCTGCTCGATCGCGCTCAGCGCCGAATAGCTGACCGCGCCGCCGTTGCGGGTCCAGAACGACAGGTCGTAGATGTCGTTCCAGATGGCGCCAATCCGCGCCGGATCGCGTCCCAGCACATGTCGGTCGATCATGCCGCGGATCATCTCGGCGGCGGCGATACCGCCAATGCCGTAGGCGACGCCGGCTTCGCCGATGCCGGTGATCGCGCTGTCAGTCGTGACTTCCACCAGTACCGCGCGCCGGTTTCCCGTTGGCACGACATAGATCTTCGCTTCTTCGATCTTCAATTCTTGCCCAATCGATTAGGCGGTCACGACCCAGAGAACGACGGCGTCGGTCGGTCCTGTCGATATGACTGCATGGCCCATCGTCCCGTCGAGATATATGGAATCGCCGGGCTTGAGGTCGACTGGTTCGTAGTGCTCCGAATAGATCCGCGCCTTGCCTTTCAGGATGTAAGCGAACTCCTCGCCGTCGTGGTGCATCCATCCGTCGAACGCACTTAGCGAGCGGGCGGTGATGCTCGAGCGGAACGGCAGCATGCGCTTGCTGGCAAGATCGGCGTTGAGCAGCTCGTGCCGATGCGTCGGCGTCACGTGCCGGCGGCCCGTTCCTTTGCGCGTGATGCTGCGGCGGCCGGTTGCCGACTGAGGGTGCTCGGCCGAGAACAGGTCGGCGATATCGACGCCGAAGCCCCGGGCGATCTTCTGCAACACCTCGAAGGTCGGCGACATCTGTCGATTCTCGATCTTCGACAGCGTCGAGCGGGCAAGCCTGGTCTTCTCGGCGGCGTTTGCAAGCGTCCAGTCGCGTTGCATGCGCATCGCTTTCAGCCGTTTTCCCAGGTCGATCGGCTCGGCCGTGCTGGATGCACCGGAACGCGTCTTTCTCGTGATGCGGATCATTTCGCCGTGGCCGTCGGCGGGCCGGTTCCTGGACGAACGGGCAAAGCGCACGGAATCCATCCTACCTACTCACCCCTAGCATTGTTCTACGAGTGACATAGCCTCGAGCGGCCCTCGCGCACAACCGCGATCTCGCGGCCAAGGCCGTCGTCGCTCCGTCGCGCGCCGGCATTGACGTCTCCTACTTTACGATAGTAGCCTAAAGTTTCCGATAGTAAACTTCGGGTCGCGGAACGGCAACGTGCCAACGCTTCTCCTGATCTCCAGCCAGCAGCCGTGGCCGGTCGAGCTGAACCGGCACATGCCGGAACTGACGGTACGGCGCTTTCCCGATATCGGCGATCCGGCCTCGATCGACTATGCGCTGGTATGGATGCCCGATCCCGGCCTGCTCAAGACGCTGCCGAACCTCAAGGCGATCTTCTCGATTGCCGCCGGCGTCGATCACATCCTGCGCGATCCCGATCTGCCCAAGGGCATCCCGATCGTCCGGATGAGCGATCCCTATCAAGCCGCCATGATGAGCGAATACGCCATCATGGCGGTGCGTTGGTTCCACCGCGGGATGCATGATCTGAGGCGTGCGCAGCAAGAAGCGCGCTGGACCGAGCCGCCGGTGGCCTATACGCCCGATTTCGCGGTCGGCGTTCTCGGCCTCGGCGACATCGGCCGGGAAATCGCCGCGCGGCTGCGCACCTTCGGCTTTCAGGTCCACGGCTGGACAAGGACCCCGCGCCGCATCGAGGACATTGTCTGCCATCATGGGCCTGACGGGCTGATGGCAATGCTCCCAAAATGCCGCTACGTGGTCAATGTGCTGCCGGCGACGGCCACGACACGCGGCCTGCTCGATGCCAGGCGCTTCGCCGCGATGCCGCGTGGCGCCTTCCTGGTGAATCTCGGCCGCGGCATGCATGTGGTGGACGACGATCTGCTCGCCGCCCTGGACAGGCGCCACCTTGCGGGCGCCTTCCTCGACGTCTTTGTGCAGGAGCCGCTGCCGGGCACGCATCCCTATTGGCGCCATCCCAATGTGACGGTGACGCCGCACATGGCAGGCGAGCTGCTGCCCCGCACGGCCGCGAAGTCCGTGGCGGCGGCGATCAAGCAACACATGGCCGGCGAGGCGCTGGGTCATGTCTTCGAATCTTCCCGGGGCTACTGACCCGGTGCGAGCCAACAACCCGAAGGAGGAGATGACATGAGCAGGGACGATCAGACTCACCCGTACGTGAAAGTGCTGCACGAACAGATGGAGCGGCGTCGGATCGGCCGACGCGCGTTTCTGCGCTCAGCGACTTTGCTGGGCCTCTCGGCCAGCGCCGCCTATTCGATCGCCGGCTTCGGCCGCGAGCCTGGCCTGTTCCCGTCTGCTCACGCGCAGCAACCCCGCAAGGGCGGGACGCTGCGCCTGGCGATGCGGCTGGGCGATATCACGGACCCGCACACCTATAGCTGGCAGCAGCATTTCTTCGTGCGCCAGACGCTGGAGCATCTGACGCTGACCGGCATCGACAACGTCACGCGGCCGTTGCTGCTGGAGAAATGGGAGGCGAGCCCCGACCTCAAGACCTGGACGCTTCGCATCCGCCGCGATGTCAAATGGCACAGCGGCCGCCCGCTGGTCGCGGACGACGTCATCTGGAACCTGAAGCGGGCCCTGGATCCGAAGATCGGCTCGGCCACGGTCGGCCTCATGGCCGGTTATCTCATGGAACGCTACGACACGGGCGAGAAGGACGACAAGGGCAACGCCAAGTTCAGCCAGCGCCTGTGGGATGCCAACGCGATTGAGAAGGTCGACGACTTTACGGTCCGGCTCAACGCCAAGGTGGCGAACCTCGCCGTGCCCGAGCATCTCTATCACTACCAGCTCTTCATCATGGACCCTGCCGACAAGGGTGTCTTCAAGGTCGGCGCCAACTTCACCGGCCCATACCAGCTCGACACCTACGAGCAGGGCAAGCGGGCCGTGATGACCGCACGCGCCAGCTACTGGGGCGGAGCGCCGCACGTCACGACGTTGGAGCTGATCGACCTGGGCGACAGCGCCACCGCGCCGCTTGCGGCGCTTGCCGCCGACCAGATCGACGGCTGGCCTGCCGTCGATAACGCCTCGCTCGACGCGGTGCGCAAGGTCAAGGATGTCACCGTCTACGAGGCGCAGACCGCCAATACCGGGTCGGTGCGGGTGCGGCCCGAGGCCAAGCCGTTTGACGATCCGCGCGTGCGCAAGGCCATGCGGCTCGCGATCGATTGCAAGAAGGTGCTCGCTCTCGGCATCGGCGGCCTGGGCAGCGTGGGCGAGCATCACCTGGTCGCCAAGGTCCACCCCGACTACGCCGCCGTCACCCCGCTGGCATTCGACCCGGGCTCGGCGAAGAAGCTGCTGGCCGACGCCGGCTACGCCAATGGGTTCGATACCGAGATCTACCTGAAATCCGCCCCAGCCTGGGAAAGCCAGGTGGTGCAGTCCATGATCGAGCAATGGCGCGAAGTCGGCATCCGGATGAAGATGAACCCGGTGCCGTCGACCCAGTACTGGGAGGTCTGGAAGAAGGTGCCGGTCGGGTTCACCGACTGGAACCACCGGCCGCTCGGGATTATGCTGCTCGGGCTTTGCTTCCGGACCGGCGGTGCGTGGAATGACTCGGGTTACTCGAATCCCGAGTTCGACAAGCTTCTGGTGGAGGCCGAAGGCAAGCTGGACCTAAACGAACGCAAGCAGGCGATGGCCCGGCTGCAGACCATGCTGCTCGAGGACGGCCCGATCATTCAGCCGGTCTACCGGTCGATTTTCGGCGCGTATAGCAAGCGTGTGAAGAACTTCGCGATGCATCCCACGAACTACAACTACTACAAGGACGTCTGGCTGGAGAGCTGACGCCTGATAACACCGCGACTGCCGCCGCGCCGGGTGCGGCGGCAGTCGTAGGATCAAGGACAAGCGGTTGGCGCGATTCCTCGTTCATCGGCTGGGCCAGCTGGTGCTGACGCTGCTGGCGGCGTCATTTCTCGTCTTCGTGCTGGTCGAAGCCTCGCCCGGCACGGTTGCGCGCAAGATGCTGGGGCCGTTCGCCTCGCAGGACCAGGTCCGGATGCTGCACGAGCGGCTGAAGCTCGGCGATCCGATCCCGTTGCGCTACGGCCGGTGGCTCGGTGTGCTTGTCGGGGTCATGGAGGACCCGCTGGCCGACCCGGAGCTCAAGCTGAGCGCCCGGGATGCGCGCGGTACCCGTTATTTCGGCAATTTCGGCATCTCCACCCAAATGAAGCGGCCGGTTTCCGAGGTGCTGTGGGAGCGGCTGGGCAACTCCCTGATGCTTGCCGGACTGGCCGTCGCGGTCATCGTGCCGTTGGCGCTGGCAATGGGCATGTTTGCAGCCCTGAATCAAGGCCGGGTCGCCGATCGCGCCATCACGACCGTCGGCACCATTCTTGCGTCCGTGCCGGAGTTCGCCTCCGGCGTGATTCTGATCAGCATCTTCGTGGTCATGCTGGGTCTGCTGCCCGGAACGAGCCCGCTCTATGCCAGCGGGCGATGGCCGGTCTATGCCCAGCTTGTGCTGCCGGTGACGGTCCTTGCCCTCTACGTCACCGCCTATGTGGCGCGATTCGTGCGCACTGCCTTCATCGAGGTCATGGCCCGGCCGTATATTCGCACGGCCATTCTCAAGGGCCTGCCGTATCGCACGGTCGTCTTTCGCCACGCCTTCCGCAACGCCATGATCGCGCCGTTCACGGTAATCCTGCTGCAAGTGAACTGGCTGCTCAGCGGTGTCGTCGTCACGGAGGTCGTTTTCGCCTATCCGGGTATCGGCCGGCTGCTGCTGGAGGCGGCGCTGTTCGGCGACATCGCCGTGATCGAGGCGACGACGATGGTCTCCGTGTGCCTCGCCGCAACCACGCAGCTCGCCGGCGACCTCGGCTATATGCTGCTGAATCCCCGGATACGGCTCGCATGAGCAATGCCGGCACGGCGGCGGACGCTCTCGCGGATGACGGCCTCGCGCCCGACGCGCGTGTGCCGAGGCACCCGATCCGCCGCCTCTTCCGATCGCCGGTAGCGCTGGTGGGGCTGCTGCTGATCCTTGCCTGGATAGCCGCCGCCGTGTTCGCCCCGCTGATCGCGCCGTACACACCCAATTCGCAGCACGTGACGGCAATCGGTACGGTGCCCTCGGTCCATCACTGGCTGGGGGCCGATGCCCTCAAGCGGGACATCCTGTCGCGCATTCTCTGGGGCGCGCGTCCCGTGCTGACCCTGGCGCCGCTGGCGCTCGCCGCCGCCTATCTCGTCGGCGTCACGCTCGGGCTCGTCGCCGGTTATTTCGGTCGATGGGTGGACGACGTGATCAGCCGCATGGTGGACGTCCTTTTGTCGTTCCCGAAGATCGTGATCTACGTCGTGCTCATCGCCACGGTCGGACCGAGCAAGGCCAACATCGTCGTGGCCGTGATTCTCGTCGCCGCGCCCGGCATCGCCCGGCTGACCCGCGGACTGACGCTGGAGGTCAAGACCAACGACTACGTCGCGGCGGCCGTGACGCGGGGCGAGAGCCCGCTCTACATCATGTTCGCCGAGATCCTGCCGAACGTGCGCGGGCCGCTCGTCGTCGATGCCTGCATGCGCATGGGCTACACCATCATCGCCATCGGCGTGCTAGGGTTCCTGGGCCTCGGTCTGCCGCCACCGGATCCCGATTGGGGCGGCATGGTCCGCGAAGCCGCACCGATGCTGATTGCGTTTCCGCACATGGCACTGTTTCCTTGCTTTGCCATTATCTCCCTGGTTCTGGGGTTCAACCTGCTCGCCGACGGGCTGCAGGAATCGCAGCCGCGGGCCTGAGGATATTCCGTGGCAGAGAACGTCCTGAACATTGTTGACCTCGACATACGCTACGCCGGCGTGGATGCCGACGTGCTCGCGGTTGCAGGCGTCGACTTGACGGTCGCGGCCGGCGAGACCGTCGGCCTAGTCGGGGAATCGGGGTGCGGCAAATCCAGCGTCGCCATGGCAGTCATGCGGCATCTGGGCCGGTACGGCCGCATAGCTCGGGGCACGGTTCGATTCCGCGGCGCGGATCTGGCGGGACTGTCCGACGATGCGCTCCGGCACTTGCGCGGAAACCGTATTGCCATGGTCTACCAGGATCCCGCCACGGCACTCAATCCGACCAAGCGGGTCGGCGAGCAGCTCCTGGAAGTGCTGCGGCACCACGGAGATGTACCGCCAGCGGCAGCGATGGAACGCGTCACGTCCATGCTGACTTCCGTTCGCCTGCCCGATCCGGACCTGATACTGCGGCGCTATCCCTATCAGCTATCCGGTGGCCAGCAGCAGCGCGTCGTGATCGCCATGGCGTTCCTGACCAACCCAGACCTCCTCCTGCTGGACGAACCGACGACCGCGCTCGACGTGACCGTGGAGCGGGAGATCGTCGAGCTCTTGGCCGAGATGCAGCGCGCGCATCGGACCGCGGCGCTGTTCATCTCGCACAATCTAGGGCTGGTCCGCCGCATCTGCGAGCGCATGGCCGTCATGTATGCCGGACAGATCGTCGAGGAAGGGCCTGTCGAATCCCTGTTTGCTTCGCCACGCCATCCCTATACGCGGGGACTTCTCGCGTGCCTGCCATCGCTCGACGCGGGCAAGCATTCCCGGCGGCTGTATGCGATCCGCGGGCGCGTGACGCAACTGGTTGCCGCGCCACAGAGCTGCAGTTTCCAATCCCGTTGCGATCACGGCCGGCGCGGCCTGTGCGACGGGTCCAATCCGCCCCTCGAACCGGCGGAGCCGGGCTCTCCGCATCGGGTCCGATGCTTCCGCCACCGCGAGATACCTGCCGCACCAATTGACATGCCCGTCGCATCGGATCCGGGCTCGTTTCGAGCCGCCAGCACAACGGTTCTTTCGGTCGACGGGGTGACAAAGCACTACGACCTTCCGGACGGGCGGTATGTTGCCGCCAATCGAGACGTGACGTTCGACCTCGCGGCCGGCGAGACGCTGGCGGTGGTCGGGGAATCGGGCTCTGGCAAGTCCACGCTGGGCCGGATCGTGATCGGCCTGGATGTCGCGACCCAGGGCAAAGTCATGCTGCACGGCAAGGATGTCGGGCGAGTCCCGACACGGCGCCGCGCGCGCGATCAGGTGCGCGCGGTGCAAATGATCTTCCAGAATCCGGACAGCACCCTGAATCCCGCCTGGACGGTAGGCCGCATTCTTGCCCGGGCGCTGGCCGTGCTGGGCGGACACGCGACGCGGGAAGACCGCATGGAGGCGTTGAATCGATTGTTGCGCCAGGTGCGCCTGCCGGCCGCGATCGTCAATATGATTCCGGCCCAACTTTCCGGTGGGCAGAAGCAGCGAGTTGCCATCGCGCGCGCGTTCGCCGGCAGTCCAGCGATCGTCGTTGCGGACGAGCCGACCTCGGCGCTCGATACGTCGATCAAAACGGCGGTGCTAGAGTTGCTCCTTCAGGCGCAACAGGCGAACGGAACCGCCCTAATCTTTATTTCGCACGATCTCGCGGTCGTGCGCTATGCGGCCGATCGGGTGATCGTAATGCACGCCGGCGAGATCGTCGAAATTGGGCCTACCGACGCAGTGTTCGCGCCGCCTTACCATCCCTACACCGAGGTCCTACTGAGCGCGATTCCCGTTGCGGATGCGACAATCGCTCAACGCCACTTGCCCGTGAAGGGCGAGCCGCCAAGCTTGGTCGGGGAGCCGAGGGGGTGCGCATTCGCATCCCGTTGCCCGCACAAGCTTGTCGGGAACCGATGTGACAATGACAAACCACCGCTGCGGAATGTCGCCCCCGGGCATGCCATTCGATGCCATATCTCCGTCGACGATCTTCGGCAGATCCCTCCTGTGTTCAGTCGCCTGAAGATTTCAGAGCCGGACAATCGGCATGCGTCTAACGGAACCTAGTCTCGAGGCATCTTCGCAATTTGCATGCAGATGGCGGCCGAGTGCGTCAAGCAGCAAGAAAATGCTCCACAACGACTCGTGTTAGTCGACGTCGGCATGCGCATTATCAGACAGCGTGCGGCGATCCTTTTCGCGCTATCGACGCTTCCTGCATTGCGCGAGCGAACGAGATATGGGCGATGGACTTCAGCTCGGATGCGTTGTTTGACGGCAGGTACCTTCATGCCTTAATGATGCTGGACATGTTCACGCAAAAAGTGCTTGCGGTCGAGGTCGAGCACGGGTTCACGGATGAGTAGGCCGCCGGCACGCTGGATGCGGTGATGGCGGGTCGCCAGCCGACGTAGCGCATCAGAATCGACAACGGACCCGAATTCGTTTCGGACGCCCTATGTCGCTGGGCCTACGAGCAAGGCGTGGCCCTCGGCTTTATTTAGCCCATTCGGCCTGCCGAACGACGACGCCTTCGTGGATTCGTTCAACGGCTCCCCGGAAGCACTGTCGCAACACCCACTGGATCTTGCTTTTGGATAGCCAGGGACAAGATCGAGGCGTGAACGCCCGTACCCTCGCCTGGGTTCCGGTGCTAGAATTACGTACCCGAAGATATCAGGACCGGATCGAGGCGGAAACGCGCAACGGCATCACCTATATCCGTCCGCGCGTCACCAGTCGCGCCTACCCGACAGGCTTCGATCATTTCGCGCTCGATCCGACCCGGCCCGCTAAGGGAAGGTTTTCAGATCAGAAACGCGGCACGCGCGAAGGCGTAGCGGGTCAAGTCTCGGCCGCTGCGAGCTCCGGGCGATCTGCCGTGACGGCCTCGCACTCACGCTCTGTCGCGCGCGCAGTTTCCGCCAGCCAGGCGCGGAAGGCGCGGATCGCCGGCAAGTCCTTCTTCAGCACAGGAAAGATGAAGTAGTAGGCGGACTCGGTGCGGATCATCGTCCGTGACACGACAATCAGCCGGCCCTGGCTTAGATCGTCGGCCACCAGGAAATGCGGCACCAGCAATACGCCCAGGCCGCAGATCGCAGCCTGGATGGCCATGGCGAAGTGCTCGAAGCGTGCATGCGGGCTGATGCCGGGTGACGATTGCCCGGCGGCCTGAAACCAGTTGGACCAAGCGTCCGGAATGGCGATCAACTGCAGCAGGGGTAGACGAACCAGTTCGGCCGGCGTGACCGGCGGCGTCCTTCCGCGCAGCAAAGCCGGGCTGCAGACCGGCACCAGGGATTCGCCCATCAGCCGGTCGGCTACGACATCCGAAAGCGCCGGCGCCCCGAAATGGATGGCGGCATCGATGCCGGAACCGGAAAAGCTGAAGGGCTCGGTCCGGACGGTGAAGTTGATGCGAATGCCGGGGTGCCGCCGATGAAACTCCGCGAGATGCGGGACCAGCCACTTCGTACCAAACGTCGGAAGGGTGGAGAGATTGAGGATGCCGGCGGCGCGCCGATAGGCCAGAACGTTGATTGTCGATGCTTCGATGCGATCCAGACAAGCCCGGATCTCGGGCAGATAGGTGCTGCCAGCCTCGGTCAGCTCGACGCGCTGCCTGGAGCGAAGAAACAGCTCGACCCCAAGCTGTTCCTCGAGCGAACGGATCAGCCGGCTGATCCCGCTTTGCGACACGTTCAGTTCCACGGCTGCACGCGTGAAACTCAGGTGCCGGGCCGCGCTCTCGAAGGCCTGCAATACGCTCAGCGTTGGAATGTGGAGTCTCACTGCGTAATGAGTATAACTCATGACCATAGAATTACAAATCGTTGGCAGAACGGGCCGCATTGCGAAAGGATTTGCCCGGGGACCGAGTTGATGCAGCCTGCTCACGCAATAGCCGCAATTCGCTACGGCTTTCGGCTTGACTGCCGACGACGCTTCGGCGCGCGCCTCCCAACCATCGACGGCAATTCATCCACCGCTCTCGGCGTCGCCGAGCGGTGGCCGCGCGCATCCGCGATGCACGCGTAAAACCGGGTCGTGAAGCGGCCCAATCTCGAGGAGCAACGAACATGACCGGGAAGTTTTCACGAAGGGATCTTCTGCAACACGCAACGGCAGGCGCGGCGGCGATCGCTGCGACGGAAATGGGCATGCTGCGCCCGGCGCGTGCGGAGCCTGCCTTCACCGTCGCTTCGGCCGGCGGCAGCTGGGCGGAAGGCGTGCGCGATGCCTATGTCATCGCACCCAAACTGGAAGAGAAGTTCAACCTCAAGGCCGCCTATTCGCATCAGCTCGAGAGCGTCGCTGCCTCAAAAATGATGGCTGATGCCGACAACCCGCCCTTCTCGGTCACGACTCATGGCGACCCGGAAGCCATCCTTTTGGCCGACCGCGGCGTGCTGCAGGGCTACGACCTGGACAAGGTCACGAACTACAAGGATATCTACGAGAGTGCGACGCTCCCGCCCCGCGCCGGCATGCAGGCATGGTTCGCGTCGCACGTCATGCTGCTGTGGGCGCTGACCTACAACACCAAGCATGCGAGCAAGCCGGCGTCGTTCCAGGATATGTGGAGCGACAAGTACAAGGGCCGCGTCGGCGTGCCGGCCTACGGCTGGTATGGCATGATGTGGCTGCATGAGGTCAACAAGACGCTTGGCGGCAACGAGGACGACGTCAGCAAGGGAATTGCCGCAATCGCTGATCTCGTGAAGAAGAACAAAGCGGTGATCCTCGAGAATGCCGACCATACGATCAAGGCCTTCGAGCGCGAGGAAGTAGTCATCGCCCCATTCTTCAATGGGCGCACCTCGGCACTGCAAGAGCAGAAGGTGCCGGTTGACATCGCCTACGTGCCGGGTTCTGTGGCGCTCGGTACCGGCTTCGTGATCGCCAAGGCGACCAAGTTCAAGGACGCGTCGAATGCCTTCATCGACGCAACCTGCACGCCCAAGTACCAGCTGGCAATGACCAAGAAGTTCCGCTACCCGCCGTCCAACAAGAAGGCGGTTCTGCCGCCTGAAATGGCGCACTATGCCGTGACCGAAAAGGCGCTCCAGAACACGATCCGTCTGGATTGGACAAAGATGAACGAAGGCCGCGCCGCGAACCTGGAGCGCTGGAACAAGGAAGTATTGGGAAGCTGATACATCTTGTCGAGCCGCATGGGCCTGGCAACACAGGCCGTCGACGCGGAACTCCGCGTCGACGGCCTGGTCAAGCGCTATTCGCCGAGCGTGACGGTGGGTCCGATCACGTTCGACGTGCGGCCGGGCGAATATCTCTCCCTGCTCGGCCCGTCAGGCTGCGGCAAGACCACGACGCTACGCTGCATCGCCGGATTCGAAACCCCGACGGAGGGCACGATCCATCTCGCGGGCGAGCGGCTCGACACCAAGCCAGCCCATCGACGCGGCGTCGGGCTCGTGTTCCAGAATTACGCGTTGTTCCCGCATCTGAGCGTCGCGGCAAACGTCGCTTTCGGCTTGCGCATCGCCCGCGTGGGTCGCGCTGAGATGGAGCGTCGCGTCGCCGCGATGCTCGATTTGGTTGGATTGAGCGATGCGCGCGACCGCCTGCCTAGCCAGTTGTCTGGCGGCCAGCAGCAGCGCGTAGCGATTGCGCGCGCCGTGGTGATGGAGCCGCGCGTCATTCTTTTCGACGAGCCGCTGTCCAATCTTGACCACAAGCTGCGCCTGCAGATGCGCCGCGAGCTGCGCGAACTACAGCGCCGGCTGGGAAAAACCACAATCTATGTGACGCACGATCAGACCGAGGCGCTGGCCCTGTCGGACCGGATCGCCGTGCTGTCGCGCGGGCGGATCGAGCAGATCGGGTCGCCGAAAGATATTTACGAGCGCCCGGCGACGCCGTTTGTCGCCGAGTTCATCGGCAGTGCCAACCTGTTCCCGGCCACCGTTGTCGCGCGCAGGGACGGTGCCGTGATCGTCGAGATCGGCCAGGACCTCCGGCTCATGGTTGATGACGATCGCGCCAGCGATACCGACAAGGTGCTGCTCATGCTGCGGCCCGAGCGCCTGCAACTTGCGCTCGACGGAGATGGCGCCGATGGGACGTCAGCGGAAAACCGGCTTCAGGGCGTCGTGACCGACGTCACCTATCTGGGCGAGGACCTGGCCCTGGCGGTCAAGGTCAGCGGGCGGCTGGAGCTGACAGTGACCGCCAAGACCAGCGCCCGCACGCGCGATTTAGCACCTGGGCGGCATGTCGAACTGTCCGTGGCCGCATCTGACGTTCATCTGTTGCGCCAATGACCGCAATAACCGTAGGTGCCGAGCGCCCTCCGCGCATGATTTCCTGGGGACCCGTCCTGGTGCTCCCAAACCTCGTCTACCTGACACTGCTGCTGCTCGTGCCGTTCGGAATCGTTGCGCTCTACAGCCTGTACCAGCATACGGCGACCGCCGGCCCGGTCGCCGTCTATACGCTGGCAAATTACGCAAAGCTTGCCGATCCGTATTTCCTCCGCCTGATCGGGCGCACCGCCGGCATTGCGCTCAAGACCACGATGATTTGCATCGTGCTGGCTTACCCGGTTGCCTATTTCCTCGCGCGCTCCAGTCCCGGTGCGCGCGTGCTCGGCCTGTTCCTGCTGTTGACGCCGCTGATGGTCAGTGCCGTGGTTCGCGCTTTCGGGTGGCTGGTGATTCTCGGCCGCAACGGCGTCGTCAACGGTATCGTGCAGAGCCTCGGTTTCGAGCGGCTGGACCTCATGTATTCCGAGTTTGCGGTGCTGCTAGGGCTCGTGCATCTGCTGCTGCCTTTCATGGCGCTGCCGCTGGTGGCATCGATCGAGCGCATCCCGCCGAGCGTAGAAGAGGCAGCGCGCAATCTCGGGGCCGGGTCATTTCTCGTGTTTTGGCGGGTGGTGCTGCCGCTTAGCGTGCCGGGCCTAATCTCTGGGGCGATGCTGGTCTATGTCGAGGCCGCCAGCGCCTTCGTGATGCCAGCGCTGCTCGGCGGACGTCACGTCCGCATGATCGGCAACGAGGTGTTCGATTCCCTACTGGTATCCTTCAATCTGCCCGCGGCAGCGACGCTGACGGTAACGCTCGTCGTATTCACGATTGCCGTGATCCTGCTCGGGACAGCGGCGATCCGCGCCGCGGCAGGACGGCGCTGAGATGAACGGCGCCAAGCTGGGCAAGGGGCTCACCACGGTCGTAGTGCTGATCTACGCCTTCATCCTGCTGCCACTGCTGCTGGTCGTGCCAATCTCATTCAACGCGGGCAGCGGCTTCGATCTGCCGCCGCGCGGCCTGTCGCTGCGCTGGTACGAGACGCTGTGGAAGAGCGAGCCGTTCCGGCACGCCATGCTCAATGTGAGCCTGCTCGCCGCCTTGGTGACGGCGATGGTCGCAACCGTACTCGGCACGCTGACAGCCATCGCTATCACGCGCTGCACGTTCCGCGGTCGCAGCTTCCTCGAGGCGGTCTTCATGACGCCGCTGATCGCGCCCCATATTCTGCTAGGCGCGGCGCTATATCTCTACTTCACGCGGCTGGGAATCGCGGGCTCGCTCCTGAGCTTGATCCTCGGCCATGTGCTGATCGCTACACCTTACGTGATCCGTAGCGTCACCGCCGGCTTGGCCGGACTCGAGCCGCAGATCGAGGAAGCCGCGGTCAACCTGGGCGCGGGGCGGGTGCGCGCATTCTTCCTCGTTGTCGTTCCGCGCATAAAATCGAGCCTGATCTCGGGTGCGATCTTTGCGTTCATCGTGTCGTTCAGCGACGTCAACGTAGCACTGTTCCTGTCCGGCCCCGGCACGACCACCCTGCCCGTTCACCTGTTCACGCAGATCCAGTGGGACAGCGATCCGTCGATCGCTGCAGCCTCGACCGTACAGATTCTACTGATCGCGCTGCTGATCGTTCTTTTACAACGAATCTTCCGCATTCGCATCGCCATGTAGCGATCTTGAACAGCCGCAAGAGAACCGCAAGGAGAACAAGACGTGACAGGCTACAGATTGGGGATCGACATCGGTGGCACGTTTACCGACTTCTCGCTGCTGGACGAGGCCACCGGTCGGCTGACGGCGCTCAAAACCCCGTCCGTGCCGGCCAAGCCCGAAGAAGCGATTTTCAACGGCCTGCGCCAGCTGAAGAGCGAGCATGGAATCGACGCGAGTCGCATCGACTACTTCATCCATGGCACGACCCTAGCGGTGAACACGATCATCCAGCGCAAGGGCGCCCGCACCGCGCTGCTTGTGACTGCCGGTTTTCGTGATATCCTCAACATTGGACGTCATCGTATTCCCGACGTATTCAATTTTTTTACTGAACTGCCGGTGCCTCTGCTGCCGCGGTCGCGTGTGTTCGAGATTCCCGAGCGCTGCCAGGGCGACGGCACGATCATTCAGACGGTCGACGACGAGGCAGTGCGGCGCGCCGGGCAGCAGACCGTGGCGCAAGGTGTCGATTCGGTGGCGATCTGCTTTTTGCATTCCTATCGCAACAGCGCCAACGAGCAGCGGGCGCGCGACATCCTCGCCGAGGTGGCGCCGAATATCTACGTGTCGGTGTCGAGCGAAATTTGGCCGCAGATGCGCGAATACGAGCGTGCACTCGCTGCCGTCATGAATGCCTATGTCGGCAAGCGCATGCAGGTCTATTTCCGCGGCCTGGAGACTGGCGTGCGCGACCAAGGCCTCGCGGGGCCGGTGCTGTCGACCAAATCCAACGGCGGGATCATGCCAGCGGCCGAGGCCGGATCCCGGCCGGTCGAAACCCTGCTGTCGGGACCCGCTTCCGGCGTGATCGGCGCTGCCTTCGTCGCGTCGGCAAGCGGCTTCGACAAGGTCATTACGTTCGACATGGGCGGCACCAGCGCGGACGTTGCAGTGATCGAGGGAGCACCGCGCTACTCCACGGAAAGCCATGTCGGCGACTTTCCAGTTATCATGCCGGCGATCGACGTGACTTCAATCGGTGCCGGCGGCGGCTCGATCGCCTGGGCGGACTCGAGCGGCGTGCTGAAGGTCGGACCGGAAAGCGCCGGCGCCGCACCCGGGCCGGCCTGCTACGGGCTTGGCGGCGAATCGGCAACGGTCACCGACGCCTATGTTGCGCTCGGCATCATCGACCCGACAAAGTTCCTGGGTGGACGTGTCCCCCTGAAACCGGATCTCGCGCAGGCTGCACTGACACGTCTGGGCGCCAAGCTCGGCCTCGACGTGCGCCGTACGGCCGAAGCCATCCTGCATGTGGCGACATCGCAGATGTATGCGACGCTGGTGCCCCTGCTGGCACGCAAGGGCGTCGGATACGAGGATTTCGCGCTGCTGGCCTTCGGCGGCGGCGGCCCCTGCCACGCCTTCCTGCTGGCACGCGACGTCGGCATCCAGCGCGTGCTGATTCCGCGCCATCCCGGCGTACTGTGCGCCGCCGGCTCGCTCGCGGCCGACGCGCGCAAGGACCTGGTGCAGACCATCCACCACGCGCTCGGCAAGTCCGACGGCAGCGCGACGATGGACCGCATCATGGCGGCGCTCGAACGCCTGGCGGCCGACGGCGACAACTGGTTGACCGCGCAGGGCCTGCGCTTCGTCGAGCGGCGGCTCGAGCGCACGGCCGATATCCGTTACGTCGGCCAGTCCTTCGAGCTGACGATCCCGATCGACGATGCAGCCCTCGTTGACCGCAGCGGCGCTGAGCTACGTCAGGCTTTCCATCGTACCTACGAGCAGATCTACGGCTACATGGACGAAAACGCCGACATCGAGGTGCTCGACGTCCGGGTGACCGCGATTGGCATCAATCCGAAGCCACGCGTCGAGCGCCTGCCGGAGACGAAAGGGAGGGCGCCCCAGCGACGACAACGCGCCATCTATCTCGACGGCAAGGAATGGCAGGCCGCCGTCTACGAACGCAGCGAGCTGCCGGTCGGATTCGCGTTCGAGGGCCCAGCGATCGTCGAGCAATACGACACCACCGCGTTCGTCACGCCAGGCTTCCGCGTCCGCGTCGACGCCTTAGGCAATTTGATCGGGGAGACCACCCATGGCCGTTGACAAGGTCCTGTTGGAAGTCCTGAACAACCATTTCAGCGGCATCGTCGAGGAGATGGGCTACGTTATCCATCGCGCCGCCTTCACCGTGTTCGTCAAAGAGACCTGGGATTTCGATGCGGCCCTGGTGACACCGGACGGCGAGATTTTCTGCTATCCGCGCAACATCGGCGTGACCAACATGCTGGGCATGCATATGGGCGCGGCGATCAAGCATATCGGGCATTTCGAGCCGGGCGACGTGATTGTGACCAACGACTCGCGCACCACGCTCGGCATGTGCACGCACATGCCAGACATAATGCTCTTCAAGCCTCTGTTCTACGAAGGCAAGCTGTTGTGCTTTGCTTGGTGCTTTATCCACTCATCCGACGTGGGCGGTCTGGTTCCGGGCAGCATCGCGCCGACCGCCTTCGACCGCTTCCAGGAAGGCATCTCGATCCCACCGACCAAGCTGTTCAGCAAGGGCGTGCTGAACCAAGCCCTGCTCGATCTTATCCTGTCGAACTGCCGCATCCCCGAGCAGAACTGGGGCGACATGAAGGCGTTGATCGCGTCGCTCACCATCTGCGAGCGGCGCATGGGACAGCTTGTGGCGCGGCACGGCTTCGCACCCGTGTCCGAGGCGATCACAGACCTGTTGGACTATGGCGAGAGCCGCGCGCGCGACGTGCTGACCAAGGTGCCGGACGGCACCTACGAGTTCCATGACTATGTCGAGGTCGACTACGTATCGCCCTACTACATCCGTATCAAAGTCAAACTGACCGTCAAGGGCAGCGACGTGCTGCTCGATTTCACGGGCACCGATCCGCAGGTGCGTGCCGCGCTCAACTTGCCGACCTTTGGGCGGCCGAACCAATGGGTTGTGCTCGGCATCGTCAACTTCTTGCGCACGTCGGACCGCGGCCTGCCGCTCAACCGCGGCATCCTGCGCTCCGTCTCGGTCAAGATTCCGGAAGGGAGCCTGTTGAACCCGAGCTCGATGGCCGCTACGGGCGTGCGGCACACGACCGGCTACCGCGTCGCCGACGCGGTGCTCGGCGCGCTGAGCCAAGCCGTGCCGCAGGCGATCCCTGCCGCCGGCGCCGGCCAGGTGTCGATCGTGCTGTTCTCTCATCTCGACCCGCATAGTGGCAGTTACAAGGTCAGCGTGCTGCAGCCCATGCAGGGCGGTTGCGGCGGCCGTCCGACCAAGGACGGCATCGACGGGGTCAATTTCTCCGCCGGATCGCTACGCAACGTGCCGACCGAGAGCATCGAGCTCGAAGCGCCGGTGTTCGTCGAACGCTACATGTTGGCCGACCGCGCCGCCGCCGGTGAACATCGCGGCGGTGCCGGGGTCGTATTCCAGTTCAAGTGCCTCGCTTCCGACGCCATCGTCACGGCACGCGGCATGGACCGTTTCAAGCTTCGCCCATTCGGACGCAAGGGCGCGCAGCCCGGCTCGCTCGGCAACACGGTGCTGAACCCCGGCACCGACCGCGAGCGGGAGATCGGCAAGATTGACATCTTGAAGCTCGAGCCCGGCGACGTCGTGCGCATCGTGGCTCCGGGCGGCGGCGGCTACGGTGACCCGATCACCCGCGATTCCGTCAAGGTGCTTAAGGACGTCGAGGACGGGTTCTATGACGCCGAAACGGCGCGCACGGTGTATGGCGTCGAGATCAAAGACGGTGCGGTCGATGCCAAGGCGACCGAGAAATGCCGCGCGAAGCTGGCAATGAACCGCGAGCCCCTTGAGTTCGTATTTGGCGATGAGCGGGTCGCCTATGAGCAGATCTTCACGCCGGCGCTGCAGGATCTGGTGGCAAAGTTGCTGGCCGAGCATCCACCATCGGTTCGGCAATTCGCGCGTGGTCGCGTCTATGCCGAAATTGAGCGCAACGCTGCGCTGCGGCAGCAATCGCCGATCGCGTTGGAGCGGTCGATCCGTACCATGCTTTCCGAATCGCTCAGGCGCAGCAAAGCGAAGCTTGCAGTCTAGAGTATGTTTTGGCGAGGGTGAATCGGTCCAGAAGTTCTGGTGACATACTCACTTGCGAGGTAAGCGCATGAGGCCAGAACCGCTGTCCGCACCGGGAATTGCATCCGCGCATACTGGTGATGTGGGCCGCCGAGAATTGGAATGGAAACGATCGTGCCGCTCGCCTGTATGGGCCGGGGAACCTCTGTGTACCGAGAACTCCCTCCGGTTGACTCACGACTGAATCGCGCGTCGACTGTCATGATCGCGCTGATCCGGTTTGTCCTGGGCATCGTCGCCTCCCTGTTCAAGTCCAGGCGCGGTTGGAGGCAGAGAACACGGCGCTGCGGCAGCAGCTCATCGTGCTGCGCCGCAAGGTGCCGGGCCGGGTCAAGCTGACCAACACTGAGCGAGCTTTCTTCGTCTGGCTCTACCGCCTGTTTCTTTCGATAGGTCCCGCCCTGGTCCTGGTTCGGCCAGAAACGCTGATCCGCGGCACTGCGCGGGGTTTCCGTGCTATTTCGTCATGGCCGGGCAGGCCCGCCTCGTCCGGCGGTCCGCGGAGGGCCGCGAGCACGTGCTGCGCGTGCTCGGCCCGGGCGCCACGTTCAACGACGCCCCCGTGTTCGATGGCGGACCGAACGCCGACACCGCGGTGGCGGTCGGCCCGACCGAGGTCGGGCTGATCGGCCAGGCGACCATGACCGCGATCGTGGACCGGCATCCCGAAGTCGCCCGCGCGGCCCTCAAGCTGCTGGCAACCCGGCAGCGGTCGCTGGCCGGCGCCGTCGAGGACCTGGCGCTGCGCGACGTGACGGGCCGCGTCGCGCGGCTGATCCTGGGGTGCATCGGCCAGCATGCGCACACGGTCGAGAAGGCCGAGCACGCCTGCGACCGGATCACGCGCCAGGAAATCGCGTCCATGGTCGGATCGGTGCGCGAGGTCGTGCAGCGGGCGCTCAAGCAGCTCGAGCGCGACGGGGCGATCACGCTGGAGCGCAACCGCATCCGCGTGCGCGACCCCGCCAGGCTCGAACGTTGGGCGTGATCAGGCTGCTCAATCGGCCAGCCTGGCGCGCATGAGCTCTCCCGTCGACGCGTCGAACGACGCCTTCACGACGCCCTTCGTCTCGCGATCGACGATCCGTGCCTTGTAGCGTCCACCGTCCAGTTTCAGCTTCACCACGTCGTAGCCCATGTCTTCCAGCTCCGCCTTGATCGTGGCGGTCGAAACCGCTGGCACCGGCTGGACGCGGCCCGGATCGGCGCGGTCGGCCAGCGCCGCGCCGACGGGTCCGAGCAGCAGGGTGACGGCCGTGAGGCTCGTGATGATGCGCATTGCAGATCTCCTTTGCGAATGGACGGCTGGGCCGCATGGTGGAGATCTTGTACATCCGGGCGACCGCCACTTACCTGACGGCGGGCGTCAGCGAAATGTCAGGGATGTATCAACGGGATTTGTGGGGGGCGGAATACCCGCTTCGGAAATAGGTGTGCGTAAGAAATAGATGATGGAGCGCACCCCGAAGTTGAGTCAGTGAATTAGCCCAACTTGCGCAGTTGAGTGTGGCGAATCGGATTTTTCGCGAGGTTGCGCTGAATCGGATCAAGTATTTGCGCGGGATTTTGGGCGGAATCGGTCGTATAGTGCCAACCTTGGGTATTTTCTTTTGCCGATAGTTGGCTCACACAGGGCGCATGTACTTGCGCCACACGACGCGGAAGAAGAATGGCAAGGTGCATCGCTATTGGCGACTGGTGCGCAGCGTTCGGGTCGGCGGCCGCGTAGTTCAACAGACGGTAGCACAGCTTGGCGGGCTGGATGAGCACGGCCGGCTTGAGGCCCGGGCCCTGGCTCGGCTTCTGATTGGATCGCCGGAGCAGGCGCGGCTGTTTGACGACGGGACTAGGCATCTGATGGTTCCGGTGCGCCTGAGGGGCATCCGCGTCGAGCGATCGCGGCAGTTTGGCGGCGTCTATCTTGCACTGGCGCTGTGGCGCGGGATGGGCCTGGAGCAGCTTTGCGAACGGCTGCTGCCGACAGGAAAGGAGCAAGTAAGCTGGGCGAAGATGGCCTCGGTGCTAGTCGCAGCGCGGCTGTGCGAGCCGTCGAGCGAGCTGCACATCGCCGAGGACTGGTACCACGAACGGCGCTGGGTGATCTGCTGCAGCTCGACGAGGCGCAGGTCAACAAGCACCGACTATATCGCGCGCTGGACGAGCTTCTGTTGCCCAAGGCGGCACTGGAAGTACATCTGTCGCAGCGATGCGGGGATCTGTTCTCTGCCCAGAACGAGGCGCTGCTTTACGACGTGACGAGCACCTTCTTCGAAGGCGAGGCGGGAGCGAACCCGCTGGCACGCCGCGGCCACTCGCGCGATCACCGCCCCGACTGCAAGCAGGTCTGCATCGCGCTGGTCGTTACCTTCGACGGCTTTCCGCTCGGCTACGAGGTGTTCGCCGGCAACAGCAACGATGCACGGACCTTGCAGACGACCGTCGCGACCATGGAGGCCCGCCACGGCATGCTGGGCCGCGTCTGGATTGCGGACCGCGGCATGGCGAGTGCGGAGAGCCTGGCGTGGCTGCGCCAGGCCGGCCGGCGTTACATCATCGGCGCGCCGAAGTCGGAACTGAAGCGATACGCCGTGCCGCTCGCCGTCTCGGGTGGTTGGCGCTCGATCCGCTCCCTTCGCCAGTGCGACCGGGCGGAACTTTCTCTCGTCAAAACCACGACGCAAAATGCCCAAGAATGGCGGGCTGCTTTGGCACCGGATAGGGCGCTGAGGGTTGCCCCGGTGAGCTAACTCAACTCACTTGCCACAGCAACATTCCCAGGAACCCTGACGTCGATTAGGCCTTCGGGCGTTGAACCGCAGCACCCAGTCGCGAACGATCTGCAGCGTGACCCCGCCGAACCGCGCCCCGTCACTCCGGCTGCCGCTGTGATAGATCGAGGCCACGGCTAGAAAACGGCGGCAGAGTTGCGGAGCGCAATGATGCAGTCAAGGCACCGGCGTGTTGCGTAGAATCGGATCGCGTCTCACTGCTCCGATCCAGCCTTCGGTCATTTCGGTCCTTATCCAGTCGCGAAGCGCCTGCACAGCTGGCCTCCGTAATTCCGTCGGTCGGCAAATGAAGAAATAGGCACGGTTCTCCTGCACCCGAAAGGGGTACGGCGCAATCAGCCGGCCGTCGGTCAGTTCGGATGCGACCAGCGGCCCATGCGCCATGGCCACGCCGAGGCCGCCGATGGCTGCTTGGACTGACAACCCGGTGTGTTGAAAGTTGAACTGCCGGTGTGGCTTTGGTGGTTTCAACTTCGCACAGGCAAACCATTTGTCCCACACGTCTGGCCAGCTCATGGCGTGCAGCAAATTCACTTCGTACAGGCCTTCTGGTTTTGCCAATGCTTGCCGATGCTCGCGCAGAAATGCGGGGCTGCAGACCGGAATCCCGAAGTCCATGATCATCGGATCGGTGCTCAGCTCGGGCCACTCCAGATGATCATATGCGGACCCGAGCGCGGCATCGGCCTCGTGCTTCTCGAGATCCGCAAGCTCCACATTGGTGAAGCCGCTCTGTGAGATTTCAATCGATACATCGATGTCCGGGTACAGCGCGTGAAACTGAGACAGGCGCGGGGCAAGCCAGAGGCTGGCCACGGCCTGCACCACGAGCATCTTAATCTTCTTGCGCCGCGCCTGCCGCGGCAGCATGACGCGCGCGGTCTCCTGCTCCAAGCGCCGCAGCAGATCACGGATCGTCTTGAGGTAATTTTTCCCGGTCGGCGAAAGCTGGACATCCCGGTTGCGCCGAACGAAGAGACGGACGCCCAGTTGTGCCTCAAGCATTTTGACCCGGTGGCTCACCGCAGCCTGGGTCAGATTCAATTCGCGGGCGGCGTCGGTGAAGCTGAGGTGCCGCCCCACGGCCTCGAACGCCCGCAGGTTAGTTGTCGACGGGATTAATCCGACCATGCTTGCCTCGAACAAAATATTTTTATGAATGATAGCACGAGTCTTTGTTTGCCCAGGCGAAATCGAGCCCTCACTCTTGAGCCACAACGGCACGGGGCATCGCCGAGGATGTCCGGATCCCCCGGATCGATAGGAGACATGCAATGCGCGTTCAGACGTCAGAAATCTCGCGGCGCGCCGCATTGCTGGCAATCGGGTTGGGCGTCCTTTTTTCAGCCTCGACTGGGTCTGCCCAGGCGCCCCAAGCCGCCGAGCAGGCATGGCCGTATTTGCTCGGCCTGAAGCCGGAAGAGCGCGCCACTACGACGGTACGCGAAGCGAAGCGCGAAGCGACGCTCGTGATCTACGGCGCCCTCGGCATTGATCGCGCCAAGATGTTCCTCGAGCCGTTCCAAGCCAAGTACCCGGGCATCAAGGTCGACTTCGTCCGGCTCACCGTGAACGATCTCTACCAGAAGATCTCATTGGAGAATCGTACCAATCGGGTCAACGCGGACGCCGTGATCACGTCGACGCCTTGGCTCGATCTCGTCGACCAGTTCTTTGCACCCTATGAACCCGTCGAATGGGATTCCTTCGACTCGCGGTTCCGGTACGGCGGCGTAAAGCAGGGCTGGGCTGCGCTCGACTATGAGCTTCTTCTGGAGGCGATCGCCTGGCGGACCGACCGCGTGAAGCCAGAAGAGGCCCCGAAGACCCTCGAAGACCTGACGGACCCGCGCTGGAAGGGCCGGATCGGGACGGTCACCTCTCAGGAGCGCGTCATCGACGGGCTGATCCAAGAGCGGGGCGAAGACAAGGCGATGGCGCTGGTGACCAAGGTGGCCGCCCAGCAGAACCGTATGTATCCGAGCATTGCCGCGCTGTCGCAGGCGCTCGCGTCCGGCGAGGTCGAGGTTGCGTACGGCATTGGCGCCTATCGTGCCCATCAGCTGAAGACGCAGGGGGCGCCGATCGATTGGGTGTTTCCCAAACCGCTGTTTTCCGTCGGCGACATGGTCGCGGCTATGCGCAAAGCACCGCATCCATACGCCGCCGCACTGTTCATCGACTTCCTGACCAGCGCGCAAACTTTGGAGATGCTGGACAAGCTGGAGCCCGGCCGCGCCTTCGCCAACAAGAAGGGCAGCTACGAGATTAAGCTCGACAAGCTCGAGTCGCTGATCCCGTTCCGGCCGATTCCCGAAGCCCGTTACAAGGAATTGAACCGCACCGTCGAGCGCCTGTTCATCCGGCGCTGAGCGGTCAGCCAACCCGCATTTCGATCTTGTCCTGAAACCTGAGAGGGAAACCCATGCGCCTCGTGACCTTCATGACAACCGAGCCGCGGATCGGCGTCGTCGACGATGAAACCATCTATGATCTGCAGGAACTGTATGGGAGCTATCTGTTCGAGACCGAGCGGACCCCACAGTTTCGGGCCTTGGCTCAGATGTCGGTGCCGCAGGACATGGCGCTGTTCATCCGCCTCAATCACGGCCGCCTCAAGTATTTCGAACCGGTGCTGGCCTATGCGCGCGAGAAACAGGCGGATCTGAAGCGGCGACAGAACGTCGTATATGAGCTGTCGGACACCAGGCTGCTGCCGCCTATTCTTCAGCCCAGCAAGGTGATCATGTGCGGCAGCTCCTACGGAGAATATCTGGCCATGCTGGGCCGTCCCAAATCCGCCTGGCCGCAGGACGTCAAGATCTCGTTCTTCAAGTCGCCGACCTCCTTGATCGGCCATGGCGAGCAAATCACGTTTCCGCCGGATTCCAATGAAGGCGACTACGAGAACGAGATGGCGATCATCATCGGCCGTACGTGCAGCGACGTCACCGTCGAGGAGGCGGCCGATTGCATCTTCGGCTACTCGATCATCAATGACGGCTGTGTTCGCGACATCCCGAAATGGTGCGGCGGCCTCGATTCCCCGCGCGGCAAGGCGGGAGACGGGTTTGCGCCATTTGGCCCTTGGATCGTCCCCGCGCCCTATTTGAAAAGCGACCCCAACAACCTTCGCTTCACGACGACGGTGGACGGCGAGGTTCGGCAGAGCGGCAATACCTCGGGCCTGCTGTGGCCGGTGCAGCGCATGGTCGCCATCACCTCACGATACATTCGATTGCTTCCCGGCGACATCGTTGCCACGGGCAGCACGCACGGGAATGCCCATACCAACGGCAAGTTCCTGCGCGGTGGAGAAACGGTCCGACTCGAGATCGAGGGTATCGGCGCGCTGGAGAACAAGGTTGCCAAGCGCACCTGGAAGGCAAAGATCGAACCCATGCCGCCGCTCGCGTAGCTTTACAGGACGGGCAGGACGGGCCGCGCCGCGCGGGCCGTCCTGCGCGGCGCTTGGCAAGTAAATGACGCAAAGCGTTGATGCTATCGAGCGGATGAGATTCCGCCATGTGGCGCGCAGCGGCCGAGTCGGACCCGCGCTGCTCGTATGGGGGCTTTTGGCGGTCACCGCATATCTGGTCGTACCGCCAGTCCTCATTTTGATCTACGGCAGCGTAACCGATACGCCACCCGGCGCTGCTCCGCACTTCACCTGGGACACGCTTGCCTACGCCTACAGCACGCCGGCGCATTACCGGTCGTTGGTTAACTCGCTGCTCTACGCGGCGATGACGGCGTCGATCGTGCTGGTGATCGCCAGCTTCCTTGCATGGCTCGTCGAGCGCACGAATTCCTCGATCCGGCGGATGACGGATCTGTTCACGCTGGCGCCTGTGCTGATGCCGGCGCTGCTCTTGGTCAGCGGCTGGATTCTGCTGCTGGGGCCCCGCAACGGGCTCATCAATATGATGGCGATGGAGTATCTGGGTCTCAAATCACCGGTGTTCAATCTCTTCACGTTCGCCGGCATGGTTTGGGTGGGCGCATTGCAGGAACTCCCGCTCGCATTCATGTGGATCTGGCCGGCTTTCCGCATGATGAACCCCGACCTTGAGGAAGCGGCCCGTGTGGCGGGGGCACCGCCCCTGACGGTGTTGCGCCGGGTCACGCTGCCGCTGCTGCGTCCGGCATTGCTCGGTGCCTGGATCATCTTCTTCATTCAATCGCTTGGCGCTCTTTCCGTGCCGCTGCTCATCGGCCTGCCGGCGGGCATCTACTTCTATTCCACCGAGCTGTACATGGCGGTGCATCGCGTGCCGTCAGACCTGAACCTGGCCAGCGCCTACAGCCTGCTGTTCCTCCTCGTCACGACCGTCGGCATCTTCGTGTATCGCCGCGCGACGGTGGACCAGGCACGCTTCGCCACCATTGCCGGCAAGGGATTCAATCCGCGCCGAATCAATCTCGGGTGGTGGCAACTGCCGGCGACAGCGCTGGGCGTCGTAATTCTGCTTCTGACGGCCGGTCTGCCGATGTTCGTCATCGTCTGGAACGCGTTCATGCCGTTTCCCCAGGTCCCCAGCGTGAAAAGCTTGCAATTGCTCACGCTGCAGAACTTCCCCGCGGCCGTGTCGTATGGACCGGCGATGCGCAGCCTGGGCAACAGCTTGGTTCTGGGGCTCGCCGCTGGCCTGGCGACGACGCTGCTCGGCGCGGCGATCGCGTGGTGCGTCCTACGCCTACGGGCGCGGGGCCTTTCCGTCGCGTTGCTCGACCAGCTGGCGACCGCGCCGGTCGCCATTCCAGGGATGATCGTCGGCGTGAGCCTGCTCTGGTTCTACTTGACCGTGCCGGTGCCGATCTTCGGCACGCTCTGGATCCTGCTCATCGCCTACGTGACGATCCATCTGCCCTATGCGACGCGCATCTGCATTTCGGGGCTGAGCCAGCTTCACATCGAATTGGAGGAAGCGGGATCGGTAGCGGGTGCCGGCCGGCTGGTCGTCTTTCAGCGCATCGTCGCGCTGCTGATCGCGCCGAGCCTGGTCGGATCCGCGCTTTACGTGGGTCTGCGCGCGTTCCGCGAATACGCGGCATCGATCTTTCTGGCCGGTCCGGGCACCGAGGTGGTGGCGGTGCTCGTGCTCGATATGTGGGATGGAGGGAACGCCAACATCCTTTCCGCCTACATCACCATGATCATGGCCGCGCTCGCCCTCATGGCGGCAGGCTTCTACTGGTTTGGGCGTCGTACGGGAGGTCGACTCGATGGCAAGCACTAACCGCGCGCAGGGCGGGCAACGAAACGGCGATTTTCGTATCCTGAAGGTCAGCACGGGGCTCGACCCGGTCAATCTGCTGGATCGGATGCTGGGGCCGGGATTCGCGATCTCGGCGTTCGATCCCAAGAAGCCGCTGCGCGACCAGGTCGGCGACGCCGACGTGCTGCTGCTGCGCGAAGTACCGGTGCCGCACGAGGTGGTCGAGGTGGCCGGCAAGCTGAAGCTCATGCAGCGCTACGGGCAGCACCTGACCGGCGTCGATGTGCGCCGCGCCACAGCCAAGGGCGTCTACGTCGCACGGGTCCCGACCGAATTGACCGGTGCTAACCGCATGGTCGCGGAGCATGCGGTGTTTCTGATGATGGCCGTGGCAAAGCGCTATCACGAAGCGACGCGCAGCATCCGCGAGCGCCGCGTCAGCCTGCCCAAGACCGTCGGTCTGACCGGCAAGACGCTGGGCATGGTCGGGCTCGGCCAGACGGGGATCGAGCTGATTCGCCTGTTGCGCGGCTTCGACATGCGCATCATGGTGGTGAAGCGCAGCATCGACCCGAAGCTCAAGCAGGAGCTCGGCATCTCGTACATGGGCGCCATGAACCAGATGAACGAGATGCTGCGGCAATCCGACTTCGTGTCCATCCATTTGCCGCTTGAGGAATCCACCACGGGATATTTCGGCAAGAGCGCCTTTGCGGCAATGAAGAAGGGCGCATTCCTGATCAACATCGCCCGCGCGCCGATCGTCGACCGCCCTGCGCTCGATCAGGCCTTGGCTGACGGCCAACTCTCGGGAGCCGGACTGGACGTCATGTGGGAGGAGCCGATGGACCCGGAAGATTCGTTGCTCCGCCATCCGAACGTCGTCGTCACGCCGCATATCGCCGGATCGACGAGCGACATGCACGAGAAGCTGACGACTGTGGTCGCCGAGAACATTCGCCTCGTGGCCAGCGGCAAGCCGCCGCAGCACCAGGTTTCGCCCGATGAGCATTGACGACGCCTGGCCTCGCCACGGCGAAGGCCCAGCATGATCACGATCGGCACTCTCTCGAAGGCCTTCGTCACCGGCGACACGCCGTTCGCTGCGCTCCGCGAGATCAATCTCACGATCAAAAAAGGTAGCTTCTTTACGCTGCTTGGCCCGAGCGGCTGCGGCAAGACGACGCTCCTCCGGTGCATTGCCGGTCTTGAGACTCCTACGGCTGGACAGATCACCATTGGCGACGTGCTCGTCTTCTCATCGGACGGTGTGTTCGTACCCTCGAACAAGCGGCGCGTCGGGATGGTTTTTCAGTCGTATGCGATTTGGCCCCACATGACCGTCTTTCAGAACGTCGCGTTTCCCCTTGAGGTGCAGCACCAGACCAATATACCCGACAGGGTCATGCGCGTACTCCAGATGGTGTCGCTCGATCAGCTGGCAAACAGGTCAGCGGCCAAGCTGAGCGGCGGCCAGCAGCAGCGGGTCGCGCTTGCCTGCGCGATCGTCGCCGAGCCTGACGTTCTGCTCTTCGATGAGCCACTGTCGAATCTGGACGCTGCTTTGCGCGCAAGAATGCGCGCTGAAATCAGCAATCTCCAACGCTCGCTGGGGCTGACCGCTCTATACGTAACGCACGACCAGGGAGAAGCGCTCGCAATGTCAGACGAGATTGCGGTGATGAAGGCGGGGCGAATTATTGAGGTCAGCACCCCGGAGGAACTTTACAATTCACCAAAGACACTCTTCTCCGCCGAGTTCGTCGGCGCCAGCAACTTGATTCCCGGACGGTCTGCCCCGTGCGCGAATCGTGAGGGTTACTCGCAGGTTGATACGGCATTGGGGCTAATGATTGCGCGCGGGAACGTCCATGCGGAATTGGCAGTCCTCTCCATCCGGCCTGAAAGAATTCGCGTTGCATCGGCTACGACGGCGAACTTGGCAGAGAACGAGTTCGATTGCGTTGTTAGGTCCAGCCATTTCACGGGTGACCGGCGAGAAGTGGAGCTGACCCCAGTTGGAACGACAGAAATTGTGCTTCGGGCGTCCATTCCCGTCGAATTTCGCCTGAACACGAAGGGCAAGGTTCGCGCGAGCGTTTTGCCGAATGACGTCAGCGTTTTCCGGCAAAGCGCATAATTCGGAGGCTGGATTTACGCGTGATTACTCGGGAATGCGCCGCGATCGGCCTGGTAGCCAATTCGTTTGGCCTGTTCCTAAATTAGACAGTGTGTCGACCGTATAACCGCTGATCTCGTACGCATTCTTGGGGAATCATACTCGCTTATGCACCGCGCATTTCCCTGTCCGCGCCATATCTTTGCCGATGCGGACTACACCGGCGACAAGTTCCAGCAGGCGCTGGTCAAGCTTGAACCTTCCTGCACTTAATCAGCGAGCCGTCGATTGACTCATTCGCTAACGCCGCCACGAGGCACCAGCGTCGACTCACCAGAGCGTGAGCTAGATGTTTAGTCCCGGGCGGCCAGGTGGAACGCATGAACCGCACCATCAAGGGCGCCACCGTCAAGCGCTTCTACTATGACAGCCACGATCAGCTTCGCCGGCACCTCGCCGACTTCGTCTTGGCCCATAGCTTCGCCCGAAGGCTCAAGGCCCTGAAAGGCCTCTCTCCCTACGAGTTCGTCTGCAAGGCCTGGGTCTCCCAGCCCGAACGCTTCACCCTCAACCCGCTCCACCAAATGCCGGGACTGAACATCTAGACGCTGTTCGCGCTTGGATTGGCGAGGGTTTCCGGCTGTGGCGGACAAATTAGGACTGGAGTAGACGGGTGTGCCCCGGTTCCGGAAGTGAAGAATGGTCGAGGAATACGACTCGACCCTTGCATCGATCTATGCGACCCGCTCGACACCCCGTCGAATCCCCACGCGAGTTCGGTATGGGCCAGATTCTGTCCCAGAATCACACCTCCTTCAAAGTTCGGTATAAACCAAATCTTGGCCGGGATTTGAACCTAGGACCTTCAGGTTATGAGCCTGATGACGGCTCTGTTCGGCGGGTGATTTTGGGCCGTCTTTGGGACGAAGAAACCAAAACGTGCGCCTCGTGGCCACTGTGCAGTCTGTAACTAGTTGATTTTCCAAGAGAAATACTTTTTGCAACGAAGACGCCCCGATTGGGGTTACATTCTCAGTGATCAGCGACTATGTGTATGCCGGCACTGGAGACCAGGAGGGTGCCTTGAGCGCGCCGCGCTACAAGCGAAACCAGATCGAGGAAGCATTGTGGAAGGTCTTCGCCGCCGGCAGGGTCGGCGGGGATGCGCCGCGCGTGTTTGCGACACGGATCAAGCGCCTGCTCGAACTCGATCGCGCACCGCAACCGCCCTCGGCGGGGGACTACGCGTTCCACGACGATCCGCCGCGTGGGCTCGGCGTCGACACGGCATTTTCTGAATTGAACGTGTTCTGCCTGGCGATCGGTCTCGATCTGCTGGACATCGGGTTCAAGCAGCAAGAGGTTGTCTTTCTGCTCAAACACATCCGGCCGGAGTTGGAAAAGCAGCATCGCAAGATACTGCATAGCCCCCCGGCGCCGCGGCAACTCATCCCTGCCGAGGACCGCCCGGATTGCCCAGCATATATGAAAGGCACGATCAAGATAGCGGATTGTCGCGTGTTCCTGTCGATCAACAAGGTGGAGATCACCGAACTCTATCCGCGACACGACCCATGCACGCCGCTGATATTTGCCCCGCGATTCATCCGCGGCATCGAGGCACTGCGCAACGAGCTACAGCGGATGAACTACGACTACCGCCGAACCCTGGTGCTGGAGATCGCGGAGCTGGCGGTGCAGATCGGAAAGGAACTTGCCGAGACGGAACCAACCCGGCGCGGCCGCCATTCGGCGTAAGACGGCTCATTCCTGAATATATGAAACCCTAAGGAGGGGCGCTATTAGGCAAGATGCCAAACCTGATGAGAGACCTGCTCTGCCGGCGTGGCTGGCCACCAAGGTGCGGCAGGCACCCATCGCGGAACTGAAGCCCTACCCGGGCAATGCTGGCAAGCACGGCGACGAACAGATTAAGAAGCTAGCGGCGCAACGCGCTCGCCACGCTGGATAACATCCGCCGCGTGATGGCGCAGCGAGCGTTCCGCCCGAGGCCGGGCTTCTAGGCCCGGCCACGCCGGCCCGGTGGTTTCACCGGGCCGGTTAGCTCGCGAGGATGCCGCGAGGAATGCCGGTGCGGTGTGCATCCAAATTCCAGCCATGGAAAAGGGTGTTCATGGCAATTGGCGTGTGGATGCTCTGCCCGGTACGGCGGACGCAGGCACCGGCTGCACGCCCGAAACACCCGCCAAGCGCCGCCGCAGCACCAGCGAATACAAGGTGATAACGGACCTGCCCCCGATGCTGCCGGTGACGGAAGCCGAACTCGAATTACTCGAAAGCGAACTCGCCGAATTCATTGCGGAGTTGATGAAGAAGTAGGAAGATTCGTTACGGAAATTGACGGTGCGCCCATGAAAGTCGCTCTTTATCTTCGAGTCTCAACGGCGCGGCAGGCGGAGAAAGACCTGTCCATTCCCGATCAGCGCAACCAGTTGGAGCGCTGGGCGAAGGACAAGGGCTGGCAGGTCGTCGCCGAATATGTCGAGCCCGGCGCATCGGCCACGGACGACAGGCGCCCGCAATTCCAGCGGATGATGGACGACGCCGCGCGGGCAGACCGCCCCTTCGATACGGTGCTGGTCCACAGCTTCTCGCGCTTCTTCCGGGACTCGTTTCAATTCGAGCTGCACCGCCGTTCCCTTGAAAAACACAACGTCGCGCTGATCTCGATCACGCAGGCCGTGACCGACGATCCGGGCGGGCAGATGTTCCGCCAGCTCTGCGCGATGTTCGATGAGTATCAAAGTCGCGAGAACGCCAAGCACGTCCTGCGCGCCATGAAGGAGAATGCGCCCCTGCCGAAGAGGGCGCAGGGGAAGTGCCCAGATTTGTACCGGAATGGTGGGTGATGAAGGACTCGAACCTTCGACCCGCTGATTAAGAGTCAGCTGCTCTACCAACTGAGCTAATCA
>JADZDN010000082.1 GCA_020851015.1 Alphaproteobacteria bacterium
CGGACAGCCTTGGGACAAGCCCGGGCATGACGATGGAAGAAGACGAAATGCCGTGCGTTGCATCAATCGTACTTGATATAGGCGAACCGCGCGTCGGCCGCGGGCGTGCCTTCCAGCGCGCCGCCGGACTTGCCGGGCTGCCACTGCACCACCTGCTCGATCATCTTCGCCAGCTCGAAGTCCTTGTCGGTGATGCCCTTGGCCGCGTGGTTCTGCAGGCGCACCTCGACCCAGGCATAGGACGCGGTGATGTCCGGATGATGCCAGGCCGCCTCGGCCAGGTGGCCGACGGCGTTGATCACCATCAACGTGCCCTTCCAGGAATGGGTGCGGTACTTGCGCCGGATCCAGCCGCCCTCCAACCGCCAATGCGGCAGGTCGGATTTCAGCCGCGCCTCGATCTCCGCATCGCCGTAGGTGCGCTCGGCCATCGCCGCCTCCCTTGATTCCCCGCTGCCGCGAGTCTACGCCGCCGGCTTGACCACCGTCCATCGCCGGCCATACTGCGGCCGGGAGGAATCCATGGCGGCGGCGCCGTATGATCACGGGGCGATGCAAGGCATCACACAGGCGCGCGCGCGCGTCGTCGTCGGCGCGCCGGCACGCCTGCACCTGGGGTTCCTCGATCTCGCAGGCGACCTGGGGCGGCGCTTCGGCAGCCTGGGCGTGGCGCTGGAGGAGGTCGCGACGCGCGTGACGCTGACGCGCGCCGCCGCGCCGGCGGCGAGCGGGCCGGAAGCCGAGCGGGCGCGCCACTACGTGCAGACGATGGCCCAGCGCTTCGACCTGCCGGACCGCGTGTCGCTGACGATCGAGCGCGCCATCCCCGCCCATGCCGGGCTGGGCTCGGGCACCGCGCTGGCGCTGGCGGTGGGCGCGGGCATGGCGCGCCTCGCGGGTGCTTCGGTCGATGCGGCGGCGATCGCGCTGGCGCTCGGCCGCGGCCAACGTTCGGGCATCGGCATCGCCGCCTTCGCGCAGGGCGGCGTGCTGCTCGATGGCGGCCAGGCCGTCGGCGGCGGCAACGATGGGGGCGGCGCGCCGCCGATCCTGGCGCGGCACGATTTTCCCGATGCCTGGCGCGTCATCCTGGTCTGCGATCCGGGCTTCGCCGGCAAGCACGGCGCCGAGGAGATCGCGGCCTTCGCGCGATTGCCGCCCTTCCCCCCGGCGTTGGCGGCGAGCTTGTGCCGCCGCGTGCTGATGCAGGCCCTGCCCGCGCTGGTCGCGCGCGACGTCCAAGGTTTCGGCGCGGCGGTGACGGCGCTGCAGGAAGCCGTGGGCGACTATTTCGCCCCGGCGCAGGGCGGACGTTTCGCCAGCCCCGCCGTCGCCGAGGCGCTGGGATGGCTTCGGGCTGAAGGCGCGGCCGGGGTGGGGCAGAGCTCGTGGGGCCCGACCGGCTTCGCGCTGGTGGGCGATGCCGCCGGGGCCGAGCGCCTTGCCGCCGCCGCGCGCCGCCGCGCCGGCGCCGCGCTCGGCTTCGTCGTGGCGCGCGGGCGCAACCGCGGCGCCGAGATCGTGGACGGTTGAGATGGAAAAGCCCTTCATCCTGCACATGCTGACGCCGCTCGCGCATATGAGCCCGTTCGACATCAACATGGCGATCGACGCCGGTTTCCAGCACATCTTCCCGTACGGCGGCATCGGTCGCGACCAGGTGGCGGCGATGGTGCAGGACGCGATCTTCAGCCGCGGCCCGCGCGGGGCCAGGCGCACCGGCATCTTCATCGGCGGCAAGGACTCGGGCCTCGCGCTCGACATGCTGGCGGCGGCGAAGAAGGCGATGGTGCCGCCCTTCGCCGTGTCGGTCTTCGCCGATCCTGCCGGCGCCTTCACGACCGCCTCGGCGATGATCGCGCTGGTCGAGAAGCATCTGAGGGCCGGCGGTGCCGGGCTCAAGGGCGCCCGGGTCGCGGTGTTTGGCGGCAAGGGCGTGGTCGGCGCGCTGGCCGGCGCGATCGCGGCGGGCGAGGGGGCCGAGGCGACCCTGGTCGGCTATGACGGGCTGGCCGGCGTCGATGCACGGGCGGCCGACGCCAAGGCGCGGCTGGGCGTGACCTTGAGGACCGCTGATGGCAGCAGGCCCGGCGCCAACGCCGATCTGGCGCGCGAGGCCGAGGTGGTGCTGGCCGCCGCGCGCGCGGGCGTTCGGGTCTTGAGCGCGGCCGAACTGGCGCGGTGCGGCGTCCTGAAGGTCGCGGCCGACATCAACGCCGTGCCGCCGACGGGCATCGAGGGCATCGGCATGGGCGACGACGGCAAGGCCCTGCCGGGCGGCGGCCTGGCGATCGGGCCGCTGGCCATCGGCAACATCAAGTACAAGGTGCAGCAGGCGCTGTTCCAGGCGATGCTGACGGCGGAGAAGCCGGTGTATCTCGACTTCCGCGACGCCTTCGCCGCGGCGCGCCGCCTGGTCGCCACCTAGAGCAGCTTTCGCAGCCGGGCCTGCGCGAAGGCCGCGACGGTGAAGGAATCCACGATCGCGCCGTCCAGCATTCGCCGCTCGAATTCCGCCACCGTCATCTGCTCGATGCCGACGATCGCCTCGTGGAGCTGCGGCTGGCCGAAGCGTTCGAGCCGCGCGAAGAAGAGATGCGCGCCGTTGTAGTAGAGGTTGGTCGAACCTTGCAGGAAACCCAGCGGCACCAGCGCGCCGGCGACGCCGCCGATCTCCTCGCGCAGCTCGGCATGGGCGGCGTCCTCGGCGGTCTGGCCGCGCTCGATGCCGCCGCGCGGGATTTCCAGCACGTAGTCGCGCACCGCGTGGCGGAACTGGCGCGTCAGCACGATGCGCCCGTCGAGCAGCGGCAGCACGGCGGCGCCGTCGCCCAGATGGTTCAGCGTGCGCGTGTGGGTGCGGCGCGACCCATCGGGAAACTCGACCGCGTCGCGCAGCACGAAGATCCACGGATCCTCGAACACGATGCCGACGGAAGACTGGCGCGCGGCATCCCCCGGGGCTACGCCCTTCGCCCGCAGGCGGTCGACCATCGACCGTTCGACCGCGGCGATGTCGCCGGGGTCCAGCAGGATCCGCACGGCGGCGTCGGAATTGTCGAACAGTTCCGGCCGTTCGCGGGCGAAGTCGAGGTAGCGGGCCAGGCGCCGGTCTGGGCTCACGTCGCCGGCCGGGCCAGGCTGCGTGCCAGATTGGCCTGAAATTGTCGCGCCAAGCGCCGCATTCGAATGCCCCTTCTCGCAGTCATGTTTTTCATTCTCGAATACCGGGCTTGCGGCGTCCAGCGACCGAGGTACGGAATTGTACGGGGGGCATCCGCGCCCTTCATTTTCCCTTTGCCCGGGTTAACGAATTGCCAATCTTGTGCGGCGAATCTGCTCTCGATGGGCGCAGTGGCACTTCATCCCGAAATGGCGGTTCTCGAATTGAATGGCCTGATGGCGGGTAAGGATGAGTTGGCGCGGGCGGCGATCGCCCAGCGCGCCGGCGAGCGGCTGGCGTCGGACGACCTGGCGGCGGCGGACCGCCAAGCCGCCGAGGCGCTGGCGCGCATGCTGGCGGCCGACGCGATCGAGCGCGTGCGCCGCGCGCTGTCGATGGCCGTGCGCCATGCCCGGCATCTGCCGCGCGACATCGCGATGAAGATCGCCCACGATATCGATTCGGTCGCCTGTCCGTTCCTCGAAGTGACCGAGGTGTTCTCCGAGAGCGACTGGCAGCAACTGGTGCTTACCATCTCGCGCTCGGCCCTGGTCGCCGTCGCGCGCCGCAAGCAGATGCACAAGAGCCTCGCCAGCGCGCTGGCCGAGATCGGCGACCTTCCCGTCGCCCATGCGCTGGTCGACAATGCGTCCGCCCCGATGACCGAGCGGGTGTGCGCCGCGCTGATGGACCGCTTCGGAGCCGAGACGGCGCTTTTGGACCGGATGGCGCAGCGCCAGGATCTGGTTGCCGAGATCGTCATGAAGCTGACCGCCAAGGTCGCGGGCGCCGCGCGCGAGAAGCTGCTGCGCCGCTACAATATGCCCGACCATACCGAGATGCTCGGCGCCGAGGCCGAAAGCATCGCGGTGATCGGGGTGATCCGGCAGACGCCCAGCACCGGTCTTGCGGCCCTGATCCGCACGATGCGCCGCGAGGGCAAGCTGACCGACCTTCTGCTGCTGAACGCGGCGCGCCACGATCTGATCGCCTTCCTCGCCGCCGCCCTGTCCGACCGCACGACGATGCGCATGGAGCAGGTGACGACCGTTCTTTTGCATGCCGGCGCGGCCGCCGTGGTCAAGCTGCTCAAGCAGGCGCGGGTGCCGCAGACCCTGCACGACGATTTCTGGACCGCGCTGGCGGCCGCCCGCGGCCGGCTGCAGGGGATGATGCACTAGTGTCCCGATTCCAAAGTTCGTCAGTGCTGGCGACGAACGCCGTACGAACTTCGGAATCGAAAAGGACACTAGCAATCATTTGAGTCTAGTGCCCTTTTGGAACCCGAAGTTCGCTTCCGGTCTTGCGATCAAGTGAAGGCGAGCTTCGGGTTCGGGGCACTAGCCGCCTGCGGCCATTTCGCCTTTGTATCATCGCGCCGTTGATGGTTTGCTCGGGGTCGCGTTCCACGACGCCCTGCCCGCGAGCCCGTCCCATGCCCCGCCTCGCCATCGCCATGTTCATGCACGAAGGCAACGCCTTCTCGCCGGTCCGCGCGACCGCGGCGCAGTTCCGCGCCGAATGCTGGCTGGACGGGGCGGCGGTGGCGGAGCAGTACCGCGGCACCCGCACCGAGATGGGCGCGGCGGTCGACTTCCTGGAGGCCCATCCGGACTGGAAGGGCACGTTCCTGACCTGCGCCGAGTGCGGTCCTTGCGGCCCGCTGGAAGACGCCTGCTTCGACGCGATCCTGGGCGAGATGGTCGCCGGGCTGAAATCGCGGCGGTGGGACGCCGTCTACCTGGCGCTGCACGGGGCGATGATGAGCGGGCGCGAGCCGGCGGCCGACCTCGCCATCCTCGGCGCGGTGCGGGGCGCGATCGGCGATGCGCCTCTGGGCGTCAGCTTCGACCTGCACGCCAACCTGGGGCAGCCCGAGCTGGGGCTGTTCGACCTGGCCTGCGTCTACAAGACCCATCCGCATGTCGACCAGTACGACACCGCGGCCAAGACGCTCGGGCTGCTCGCGCGCCTGGCCGCGGGCGCGATCCGCCCGGTCGGCGCCCTGGTCAAGGTGCCGGCGATCCTGCCCAGCGCCAACATGCGCACGACCGACGGGCCGATGGCCGAGACGACGCGGATCGCCGGGGAGCTGGAGCGGCGCGAGGGCCTGCTGGACATCAGCGTCGCCGGCGGTTTCGCCTATGGCGACAGCCCCGTCGCCGGGGCCAGCGTGATGGTCCACGCCGACGGCGACCGCGCGTTGGCCGAGCGCGCCGCCGCCGAGGTGGCGGCGGCCCTGACCGCCCGCGTGCCGCGTTTCTACATCAGCCTGCCCGGCCCGGAAGAAGGTATCGTCCGCGCGCTGAGAGCGCCGCCCGGCCCGGTCGCGGTGCTGGAGAATGCCGACAACCCGGGCTCCGGCGGCATCGGCGACACCACCGGACTGTTCCGCGCCCTGGTCGAGGCGCGGCCGGACATGCCCTGCGTGTTCGCGTTCTTCTGCGATCCTGGCCTGGCCGAGCGGGCGCGGCAGGCCGGCGTCGGCGCGCGGATCGCGGCGCGGCTGGGCGGGCGCATCGCGCCGGGTTTCGGCCCGCCGGTCGAATTCACCGGCCTGGTCGAACGGCTGACCGACGGGCGCTTCCGCAACACGGGGCCGATGGGTCAGGGGGCGTGGAACGCGCTGGGCCCGACCTGCGTGCTGGCCGACGGCAAGCTCAGGGTCGTCGTTACCTCGTCCTGCCAGTCGCCGAACGATCCCGGTTTCTTCCGGCTCCACGGCATCGACGTCCAGCGCCAGCGCCTGGTCTGCGTGAAGGCCAAGAACCATTTCCGCGCCGGCTTCCGCCCGCTGATCCCCACCATGATCGACGTCGACACGCCGGGCCCCGCCTCGATCGACCAGCGCAACCTGCCTTTCCGCCACGCGCCGGCGCATCTCCGCCGGGCGTGAGCGGCCGGCGCCTCAGCGCCACAAGCCCATCGTCACCGCCCCCAGCATGACCAGCAGCGCTGCCGCGTGGCGCCGCCAAGTCGCGCGCTCGCCCAGGATGACGGTGCCGATCAGCGCGGCGAAGATCACGCTGGTCTCCCGCAAGGCCGCCACGCCGCCCACCGGGGCGCGGCCCAAGGCCCACAGGAAGGTGCCGAAGGACAGGATGCCGAGCAGGCCGCTCAGCAGCACGCGGCCCGGACCCGCGCGCCAGACGCCGATCACCGCGCGCCCGCGGGCGGCGAAGGCATAGGCAAGGAAGGTCGCCGTGTCGCACACGACCAGCCAAGCGGTGAAGCCCAGCCAGTCGCCGTTCAGCCGCACGCCCCAGGCGTCGACCGCGGAATAGGCGGCGACGGCGAGGCCAGTCAGCGCGGCGATCGCGAGCGTCGCGGCGTGCAAGCCTCGCCCGGCCCGCTCGCGCGCCAGCAGCAGCACGCCCAGCGAGATCAGCGCCACGCCCGCGAGCACGCCGGCACCCGGCCGCTCGCCCAACACTGCCAGCGCGATCAAGCAGGCCATGACCGGCGTCATGCCGCGCGCCAGCGGGTAGGCCTGGCCGAGATCGGCGCGGTGGTAGAGCAGCGCGAGCCCGATCTTGTAGCCCACATGCAGCAGCACCGACCCGGCGATGATCGCCAGCACCTGGGGCCGGGGGACCGCCACGAAGGGCAGGAACCCCAGCGCCACCGCGCCGCTTACCAGGTTCATCCCCGCCAGCGCCACGACGCGGTCGCCGCTCGACTTCACCAGCGCGTGCCAGGTGGCGTGCAGCATAGCAGCGGCGAGGATGGCGAGGATGACGGGAAGGGTCATGGGGCGTGCGGGCAGGCGGTAGCGCGCCCCGGGCTTGAGGTCAATCCCGGTGGCAGCTATATTATGACCAATTTTCTGACCAGAATCGGAGGCTGGTATGAAGACGGTCAGCATCGCCAAGGCCAAGGCCTCGCTGAGCGAACTCGTCGACCGCGCCGAATCGGGCGAGGAGATCGCCATCACCCGCCACGGCAAGACGGTGGCGCGTCTGTCGCCGCCCGTCCCGCCGCGCAAGCCGCTGCCATCGCTGGCAGAGTTCCGAAAGAGCATGCCGCGCCTTTCGAAGCCGTCCGCCGTGCTCATTCGCGAGATGCGGGATGAAGACCCCTGATGGTCTATCTCGATACCAGCATATTGGTACCGTATTTCCTCACGGAACCGACGAGTGCGAGGGTTGAGGACCTGTTACGCCGCCAAGTATCTGGCCAGCTTGCGACTAGCCATCTGGCCCGGCTGGAGTTCACGGCAGTGCTGGCGCGCCAGGCGCGGATGGGACGCATTGATGCCGCTGCCATTGGCAGGGGTGAAGCGACATTCGATGCGATCGTGGACGGATCGATGACGATGTTGGGGCCCGAGTTGGCCGACTATGACTTGGCCAGAACCTATCTGCGGCGCCATGAAACCGGCCTACGTGCACCTGATGCATTGCACTTGGCCATTGCGGCCAACCAGCACGCGACCGCCATCTACACGCTCGACGCCGGCATGCTGAAGGCCGGTCGCTTGCTGGGGCTTCCGGTCCGCGCGGGTATCCGCACCGCCTGACCGGCCGTTTTCCCGTCGCCCCCTTCACAACGCTTTGTTAACAGGGCATTGTTAGATCAAGGCTGGCTGTCGGGCGCCGTCGGCGGCGTGCCCAGGCCGGTTTTAAGGGCGTTTCCACGCCCTCGACATACGGGGGGAACCGAATCGGCATGAAACTCGCGATTCCGAAGGAGCGTCGGGAAGGCGAGGCGCGCGCAGCCGCCACGCCCGATTCGGTCAAGAAGCTGATCGGCCTCGGCTTCGAGGTGACGGTCGAGGCCGGCGCCGGCGCCGGGGCAGCGATTTCCGACGAGCAGTACGCGGCCGCCGGCGCGAAGATCGCGCCGGACGCGGCCAGCGCGCTCGCCGACGCCGACGTGATCCTGAAGGTGCAGCGCCCGATGTCGGCGGGCGAGGGCGCGGACGAGCTGGCCGGCATCAAGCGCGGCGCGGTCCTGATCGGCATGCTGGCGCCCTACGCCAACAAGGACCAGATCCAGGCCTATGCCAATGCCGGCATCGAGGCCGTCGCGCTGGAGCTGGTGCCGCGCATCACCCGCGCGCAGTCGATGGACGTGCTGTCCTCGCAGGCGAACCTCGCGGGCTACCGCGCGGTGCTCGACGCGGCCTACGAGTTCGGCCGCGCCTTCCCGATGATGATGACGGCCGCCGGCACCGTGCCGCCGGCGCGCGCGCTGATCATGGGCGTGGGCGTGGCGGGGCTGCAGGCGATCGCCACCGCCAAGCGCCTGGGCGCCGTGGTCTCCGCCACCGACGTGCGCCCCGCGACCAAGGAGCAGGTGGAAAGCCTGGGCGGCACCTTCGTCGCGGTGATGGACGACGAGTTCAAGCAGGCCCAGACCGCGGGCGGCTACGCCAAGGAGATGTCGAAGGAGTACCAGGCGAAGCAGGCGGCGCTGATCGGCGAGACGATCAAGAAGCAGGACATCGTCATCACCACCGCGCTGATCCCCGGGCGCAAGGCGCCGGTGCTGGTGAGCGAGGACATGGTGAAGACGATGAAGCCGGGCTCGGTCATCGTCGACCTGGCGGTCGAGCAGGGCGGCAACTGCCCCTTGAGCGAGGTCGGCAAGGTGGTGACGAAGCACGGCGTCAAGCTTGTGGGCCACACCAACGTGCCGAGCCGGATCGCGGTGGACGCCACGGCGCTCTACGCCCGCAATCTGGTCAACTACCTGACGCCCTTGATCGACAAGACCACCAAGGCGCTCAAGCTCGACCTCGCCGACGAGGTGGTGAAGGGCAGCCTGCTGACGCACGACGGCAAGATCGTGCACCCGAATTTCGCCGCGGCCTGACGGGGCGCGCAAGGGGACGACACGATGGATCCGACGCAATTCCAGAACACCGCCGCCGGCATCGCGCGCACCGCGCGGGGCCTCGCCGAGCAGGCCGACCAGCTGGTGGTGCAGGCCGGCACCCTGGCGCAGTCCGCCGCCACCGCCGCGCATGGGGGCGCCGATCCGCTGGTGATCGGGCTCACCGTCTTCGTGCTGGCCTGCTTCGTCGGCTACTACGTGGTGTGGCGGGTGACGCCGGCGCTGCATTCGCCCCTGATGAGCGTCACCAACGCGGTGTCCTCGGTCATCATCGTCGGCGCGATGATCGCGGCCGGCCCGGCGGCGATCAGCTTCTCGAAGATCATGGGCTTCGTCGCGGTCATCCTGGCCTCGGTCAACATCTTCGGCGGGTTCATCGTGA
>JADZDN010000083.1 GCA_020851015.1 Alphaproteobacteria bacterium
ACGCCGGAGTTCCGCAACCGGCTGGACGCGATCATCTCGTTCAAGAGCCTGACGCCCGAGATCATCAGCCGCGTGGTCGACAAGTTCGTCATGCAGCTCGAGCACCAGCTGGGCGATCGCCAGGTGACGATCGAGCTGACCGACGCCGCGCGCGGATGGCTGGCCCAGAAGGGCTACGACCGCCAGTTCGGCGCACGGCCGCTGGCGCGCGTGATCCAGGAGAACATCAAGAAGCCGCTGGCCGAGGAACTGCTGTTCGGGCGGCTGTCGAGCGGCGGCACCGTCCGGGTCGACCTCGTGGACGGCAAGCTCGCCTTCAGCTACCCGACGCCGGCGCTGCCGCCGAAGCGGGCCGAGGGTGCGGGCGAGGATCCGGACACCGGGCCGGGCAGCGGGCCGGGCAGCGGCCCCGAGCATCCGCCGGAAGGCCCGCAGGACGGGTCGGGCGGCGGGCAGAAAGTGCCGGAAACGGTGCCGTAGGGGTGTGACTCGTCCTTCGACAGGCTCAGGACGAGGACGTTTCTATTGGCCTCGTCCTTAGTCTGCTGGCGTCATGCTGGGCTTCTTGCTATCGGCCTCATCCTGAGCTTGTCGAAGGATGAGGCCTTCTTCGCCTACGACCCTAGCGCCGCCAGGGCCGCGCCGCCGACCGCGACGAAGATCGCCGCGGTCACGGCCAGGTAGGTGAAGCCCCGCATCACGGTGTTGCCGCAGCGCCGGCCCAGGCTCGGCTTGCACGGCTCGATTTGCGCCATGGGCTGCTGGATGTCGGTTGCGTAGATCATGTCCCACCTCGTGCCTGCACTTGCCCGCCGCCCGATTCCTGGGCCAGGGCCATCGTTGGACACGAACTTGAGGGGGGAATGTGGCGAAATCTGCGGCCGGAAACCGGGGAATTGTGGCGATGCCGTGGCGGTGGGCCGGGATTCAATCCGTCGCGTCCGCTTTCCGGTTCCAGTATTCCGCCCGCACCGCGTCCAGCGCCTGGCCATAGAGGCCCTCGGCGTAGACCCGCGCCAACAGCGCCATGGCGCCGAAATGCCCCGCCTCGGCCGCGCGGACCAGCCAGGGCACGGCGGCGCCCGGATCGGCCGGGACGCCGCGGCCTTCCAGCAGCGCCTCGGCAATGCCGTTCATGGCGATGCGGTCGCCCAGCGCTGCCAGGCGCAGGTTCGCCCGATAGGCCTCGGTTTCGCGGCCCGTGCGCTCGTAGACCAGGACGGCGATCTTGTTGGCCTCGAACGGTTGGGGGTCCAGCGCCAGCGATCGTTCGATCGCCTTGGCCGCGTCGGCGAACCGATAGTCCGTCGCCAGCGCCGCCGCGTACTCGTACCAGGCCAAGGCGTCGGTCTGCTTCTCCTCCGCGATGGCGCCGAACTCGTTGGCGCCGCCCATCCCGTCGCCGATATCGAGCAACGCGCGGCCGAGATGCCGGCGCAGCGCGACATCGCCGGGCGCGGTCTTCAGCGCCTGGTTGCAGGCCAGCACCTTGTCCTGGCCCCGCGCGATGGCGCAGCTCCGCGCCCAGTCCTGGGCGGCCAGCGGCGATGCGACAAGGCAGAGGGCCATTGCGGCGGCGCGGTGGACCAGCATGCGGCCAACCATGCGCCGGCCCATTCCCGCCATCAAGGCGCCGCGACCGGGGTCACCGGGATGTTATCGATCAGGCGCGTGCGCCCGATCCAGGCGGCGGCGAACAGGCGCGCGCCGGGCGCCGCGCGGTCCAGCCCGCGCAGCGTCGCGCCGTCCGCCAGCGTCACGTAGTCGATCGCGGTAAAGCCGGATTGCGTCAATCCGATCCTTGCTTGCTCGAGGACAGCGGCGGCCGGCGCGCCCGCCGCGACGCGGCGGACGGTTTCGTTCATCAGCCGGGGCAGGGCGGCGGCGGCGCGGCGTTCGTCGGCGCTCATGTAGGCGTTGCGCGAGGACATGGCGAGCCCGTCCGCCTCGCGCATCGTCGCCACGCCCTCGATCGCCACGGGAATGTCGAGGTCGCGCGCGAAGCGCTTGACCACCTGGAGTTGCTGCCAGTCCTTTTCGCCGAAATAGGCGCGGTCCGGCAGGGCCTGCAGCAAGAGCTTCGTCACCACCGTCGCCACGCCGGCGAAATGCCCGGGGCGGAACGGCCCGCACAGACCCGCGGTCAGCGCGCCGCCCACGCAGACGGTGGTCGCATGGCCGTCCGGATACATCTCCGCGACCGACGGCGTGAACAGCAGGTGCGCGCCGGCGCCGGCAAGCTTGGCGGCATCGGCCGCCTCGTCGCGCGGATAGGCGGCGAAATCCTCCTTCGGCCCGAACTGCTTGGGATTGACGAAGATCGTCGCCACGGCGCGGTCGCATCGCTTCAGTGCCGCGCCGACCAGGCTTAGGTGCCCCGCATGCAGCGCGCCCATTGTCGGAATCAGGCCGACCGTCAGGCCCTCGCGCCGCCACGCGGCCATGTGCCCGCGCAGGTCGGCGACCGAGCGCGCGATGGGCAGGGATGCGCTTGCGGACGTCATGATCGGGTCACTCCGCCGCGTCGCCGTCCTGGCGATAGGGCGAATGCGCCGCCAGCGCATGGCGCTCGCGCCGCACCGCGGCGCGCTCGCGCTTCAGGTAGTCGGCGATGGCCGAGCGCAGGCGGGGATCGGCGATCCAGTGCGCGCTCCAGGTCGCCACCGGCAGGTAGCCGCGCTGGATCTTGTGCGGGCCCTGCGCGCCCGCCTCGACGCGCGCGAGCCGGTGCTCGATCGCATAGTCGATCGCCTGATAGTAGCAGCATTCGAAGTGCAGCATCGGCCAGTCGCCGCGGCAGCCCCAGTTGCGGCCGTAGAGCGCATCGGCGCCGCGCAGGTTCAAGGCGCCGGCGATCCAGCGCCCATCCATTTCCGCCATCACCAGCGCCACCCGGTCGCCCAGGCGCTGGCCGAGCAGGTCGAAGAAGGCGCGGTTCAGGTAGGGACTGCCCCATTTGCGGTCGGACGTGCTGATGTAGAAGTCGAAGAACGCGTCCCATACGTCCTTGGTCAGCTCGGCGCCGCTCAGGCACTTGATTGCAATGCCCGGCGCCAGGGCGTCGCGTCGCTCCTTGCGGAGCTGCTTGCGCTTGCGCGAGACCAGCGTCGCGAGGAAATCGTCGAAGCTGGCATAGCCGCGGTTGTGCCAGTGGAACTGCGTGCCCTCGCGCAGCAGGAACCCGGCCGCCTCCAGCAGCACGGCCTCGTCCTCTTGGCAGAAGGTGACGTGCAGCGACGACACGTCCATGCGCCGCGTCACCTCGGCCAGCCCCTCGGCCAGCGCGGCGCGCACCGCCAGGGCGTCTGCGCCGGCGCGGACAAGGAGCCGCGGCCCGGGCACGGGCGTGAAGGGAACGGCGGCCTGCAGCTTCGGATAATACTGCCCGCCGGCGCGCTCGTAGGCCTCGGCCCAGCCGTGGTCGAACACGTACTCGCCGTAGGAATGGCTCTTCAGGTAAAGCGGTACGACGCCGAGCACCCGGCTGTCCGCCCCTTGCGCGACCAGATGCCGGGGTATCCAGCCCGTGTTCTTGCCAACGGACTTCGAGTCCTCCAGCGCGCCGAGGAAGGCGTGGCCGACGAACGGGTTGCCGCTTCCCGCGCAGGCGTCCCATTCCATCGCCGGAACGTCGGCGATGCGCTCGACCAGGCGAAGCTCTATGGCGCGGTCACCGTCGGGCATGTTCGATCTCCTATCGATCGACGGGCCAGATGGGCAGGATCGTCACCCGATGGATTGGCTTATCGACCCTCTCTGCCGTGATAAGCGCATCCGCGCGTACCGAGGCGGCAGCAGCCACGTGCAGCGCGTCGAGCGCCGCGAGCCCAAATCGCTGAGCTATCTCCATTGCGTTTCGAACGAGCTTCGGCTCGGCGATCGCCCATACACTGACACCTTCGAAAAAGGTGCGATAGAAGGCGGCTTCATCCGTTCGACGATGGTGCACAGCCTTCGGTACCACCTCCAAGCGCAGGAAATCGCTGGCGGCAAACTTGAATGCCGGGTTGTCCAGCACGGCCAGGGCGGGCTGGGCGCGCGGTCCGATGCCGCGGGCGGCTGCTATGAGAACGTTGGCATCGGCGAAGACCAACGGCATACCGCCAGCCTATCGCGCGCCGCCTCGCCGCTCGGCGACTTCCCGCCGTATCTGCTCAGCATTGAGCAAAGGAGTGCCACTCTCCACGATCCGGCGCCGAATGCGCCGCAATGCCGCGCCGAGCTTTGTCTTGGACGGCTGGTACGCGGGATCGCCGCGACCGCGTTTGCGGCCGGTCTTTGGTTCGGCAACCTTGGAAACCCTCGATCTGGAGCGCATGTGTATCGCACCCATCTTGATGTGCCTGACTAGTATCACGCCAGCTCGATGATCGCATCCACCTCGACCGCCACGTTGAGCGGCAGCGAGCCGGCGCCGACGGCGAAGCGGGCGTGCTTGCCGGCGTCGCCGAACACCTCGACCAGCAGGTCGGATGCGCCGTTGACGACCTTGGGATGGTCGGTGAAGTCGGGCGGGCAGTTGACGAAGCCGCCTACCTTGCAGACCCGCTTCACGCGGTCCAGGTCGCCGTCGCACGCGGCCTTTGCCTGGGCGATGATGTTGAGCGCGCAGAGCCGCGCCGCCTGCTGGCCCTGCTCGATCGAGTATTCGCGGCCGACCTTGCCCAGGAACTTCAATTCCCCGTTCCAGAACGTCACCTGGCCCGCGACATAGAGCGTCTTGCCCGCCACCACGTAGGGCACGTAATTCGCCGCTGGGGCGGCCGCCTTCGGCAACTCGATCTTCAGTTCCTTGAGGCGCGCCTCGATCCTGCCGGCCATCGCAAACTCCGTTCGTGAAATGGAGGAAGCGGGGAGCATAGACCAGGGTCCTTGGAGTCCGCCAGCACGGGAGGCGCCGGCGACTTTCATCCTTCGAGACAGGCCTTCGGCCTTCCTCAGGATGACGCGTTCGCGTGGAGTCCAAATTGCACGCGTCATCCTGAGGAGGCCCCGCAGGGGCCGTCTCGAAGGATAAGGAACCCGCCCTGACGCTGCGCACGCCCCGCGCGGCGATAAAGACGGGGTCTACGTTTCCGTAGACCCCGCAAGGTACAGGGAGCACTGATGACAGGCTAGTAGGCGGTCGCTAGCATCACCTGCGACCGCCACATGCGCCGCTTTTGGCGACGCATCGCGCAGAGCGCCGTTCGGCGCTCAACTGCATCCGCTGGTGCCCCCGCACGTGTCGCATTTCAGGCACGTGCCGTTGCGCACCATCGTGAAGTTTCCGCATTCCGGGCAGGGATCGCCCTCGTAGCCCTTGAGCCGCGCGGCCCGTATGCGGTCCAGCCGCGCGTCCACCGCGTCGGCC
>JADZDN010000084.1 GCA_020851015.1 Alphaproteobacteria bacterium
GCCCAGATGTACAGGAAGATCAGCGACCAGAAATGCACGATCGACAGGCGGTAGGAATAGACCGGACGGTCGGCCTGCTTCGGCACGAAGTAGTACATCATGCCGAGGAAGCCCGCGGTCAGGAAGAAGCCGACCGCGTTGTGGCCGTACCACCACTGCGTCAACGCGTCCTGGACGCCGGCCCAGACTATATAGCTCTTCGAGCCCGTGAGCGAGACCGGCACGGCCAGGTTGTTGACGATGTGCAGCATCGCGATGGTGATGATGAAGGCGCCGTAGAACCAGTTCGCCACGTAGATGTGCGGTTCGCGCCGGATCGCCAGCGTGCCGAAGAAGACGACCGCATAGAGCACCCACACGATCGTCAGCCACAGGTCCACGTACCATTCCGGCTCGGCGTATTCCTTGGACTGCGTGACGCCCATCAGGTAGCCGGCGACCGCCATGAGCAGGAAAAGCTGGTAGCCCCAGAAGACCACCCAGCCGAGGTCTCCGCCGAACAGGCGCGCGCGGCAGGTCCGCTGCACGACGTAGAAAGAGGTCGCGATCAGCGCATTGCCGCCGAAGGCGAAGATCACGCCCGAGGTGTGGATCGGCCTGATTCGTCCGAACGAGAGCCAGGGCAGGTCGAAGTTGAGCGCCGGCCAGGCAAGCTGCGAGGCCGCCAGCAGCCCTGCCGCCATGCCGGCGAGGGACCACACCATGGCGGCGATCACGCCTGCCTTGACGATGTCCTCGTTGTAGTCGATCTGGGTCGAAGTGGCGGTAGATGCGGTCATGGCCTGTGCGCTCACGTAATTTCCCCGCTGCGTGCCGTGGACGGTGCAGTCGTCCTATGCATCGGCGTGTTGTATGAACCCTCGGGCAGGGGCCGTTCATTGACCTAAATCAAGCAGCCCGGCGGCGGGCCGGGCGATATATATCGTGGAGGACCGGCAAGGACATACCAGCGCGTGTGGCAGGAACTTGCGACCCATTGCGGTGCGGCAATCGCCGCACATGGCAGCCTGATGCTGGCCCTGTTCTCCGCGGGGCTGGCGGGCGGCGTTTCGCATTGCGCGGGCATGTGCGGACCGTTCGTGCTGGCGCAGGTGGGCGCGCGCGTCCTTCCCATGAAGACCCCGGCAGCATCGCCCAGCTACGGCGAACTGGCGCGGTTGCGCGGCGCCATGCTCGTTCCCTACCATCTGGGCCGCGCCACCAGCTACGCCGCGCTGGGCGCGCTGGCGGCCTTGGTCGCTGGCGGCCTGGCCGCATTCGTGCAGCTGCCTTGGATCGCGGCCGGGCTGCTGCTGGCGACCGCGGTCGTGTTTCTGGCGGCAGGCTTGCGCGGGGTCGTGCCCGGGCTTGCGGCGCTTCCCGGCATTGCGCGCGCCGGCGCGGTGCTGCGCGCGGGCGAATCACTGGCGCGATTCACGCGGCCGCTATGGACCGCGCCGCTGGGCTGGCGCGGCTATGGGCTTGGCGTGGCGCTGGGCTTCAGTCCGTGCGGGCTGGTCTATGGCGCGGTGGCCGCCGCCGGATCGACCGGCAGCCCGACGGCGGCCGCCCTCGGCATGCTGGCTTTCACGGCGGGCACGGCGCCCAGCCTGATCGCGGTCGGCTGGCTGGGTGCGCTCGCGGCGAATCGGTTCAAGGACCTTGCCCGCTATGTTGCGGTGCCGTTGATGCTGGTCAACGCGGCCGTGCTGGCCCATCTGGCCTGGCGTCTGGTCCAATAGGCGCGCGGCGCATTGCCAATTGATCTGGATCAACGAATAAACCGTTATGCGCGAATATGATTTTGGGCATGAGTCTTGAATGGGATTTCCTGCATTGGTCGAAGAAGCATTGATTGCGCGTCTCCTGGACCGGTCGAAGATCGACCAGGCCTATCCGCTCGTGCGCAGCCTGGTGCCCGGCATTACGCTCAGCCGGTGGAACGCTTTCGTGCGCCCGCAGCTCATCGTGCATTCCTCCGCTTGGCCGCATGGCGTGATGACCATCCAGAACCACAAGGGCTACATCCTGGGCTTGTTCAGCTTCGAGGTGCGCGACGACCTTTATGAGAGCCGCACGCTGTGCGTCGACACCATCGTCGTGCCCAATATACCCGGCCGCGACCTGATCTGGTTCGCCATCGCCGACGCCACCGATCAGCTGGCAAAGATGAACGACTGCCGCGCGGTCCGCGCCGGCCTCAACGAGGAGCTGGGCGGCGACGCCCAGGATCGGCTGTGGGTCGGGAGCTCGCTGCAACGCTCGGGCTACGTGCTCGAGGGCGTGCGGGCGTTCAAGCGGTTCGACGGTGATGCGCTGTCCGCCGTGCCCGGCCGGCCCGGCGGCGCCGACGGCCGCAGCCAGCGCCGCGCCTGATCCGCCGGACTGGAGAAGGGGTGATGGCGTGGCGCGCTTGACCATCGCGGCGCAGGCCGAACGGCCGGTACAGACCGAGACGCTGCCCAGCGCCTGCGAAAATTGCGGCGTGCGCGACTTTTCCGCCTGTGCGCCGCTGAACGACAGCGAGCTGTGCCGGCTCGGCGCGTTGATGACGACCCTCAACATCGAGCCGCACCAGCCGATCTTCAGCGAAGCCGATGCCGCCGACCACGTGTTCACGCTGACCGCCGGCGCGGTGAAGATCTACAAGCTTCTGCCCGACGGCCGGCGCCAAATCACGGGCTTCCTGTTCCCCGGCGACTTCCTGGGCCTGACCCACAACGCGCTTTACGCCTACAGTGCCGAGGCGATGACGACAACGCGACTGTGCCGCTTCCCGCGCAAGAAGCTGGAGGCGCTGCTGGACGAACTGCCGAAGCTGGAGCAGCGGCTGCTTGGCATGGCGTCGCACGAGCTGGCGGCCGCGCAGGACCAGATGATGCTCCTGGGGCGCAAGTCGGCCAGGGAGCGCGTGGTGTCGTTCCTGCTGTTGCTGTCCAACGGCGCGGTGCGGCGCGGCCAGCCCGACAACCCGGTGGCCGTGCCGATGACCCGCAACGACATCGCGGATTTCCTCGGCCTCACGGTCGAGACGGTCAGCCGGACGATGACGCAGTTGAAAACGCAGAAGCTGATCGAGTTGCTGGACGAGAAGCAGGTCCGCTTGAACCGGATCGAAGCGCTGCGCGAGATCGCCGGCGGCTTCTAGGAGCCGGCACGGCGGTCGGAGAGGGACGGGACAGCGATGGATTGCGGAGACGCGCTGCGCCGGCTTCCGGCGCCCGAGCCGGCGGCCGGTATCGCCGCCTACGAGCGCGAGCGCGAACTGGCGCTGGCGCGCTCGCCGGCGTGCCGGGCGAACTACGAGCGTTATTTGGCGGGGCGCCGGCGCGCGGCGGCGGTCGACTACCTGCCGATCAAGCTCGACATCGAAAACACCAGCCGCTGCAACGTCCGCTGCACGATGTGCGTCGTCAGCTCGTGGGCCAAGGGGAAACGGGCGGACGACCTGCCGCTGGCGGCCTTCAAGCGTCTGATCGACGAGCAGGTGGGGCTGCTGGAGATCAAGCTGCAGGGCATCGGCGAGCCGACGCTGCAGCGCGACGACTATTTCGCGATGATCCGCTACGCGCGGCAGAAGCACATCTGGGTGCGCACGACCACCAATGGCTCGTTGCTGCATCTCAACGACAATGCCCGCAAGCTGATCGAGTCCGACGTCAACGAGCTGCAGATCTCGATCGACGGGGCGTCGCGCGCGGTCTACGAGGCGATCCGGCGCGGCGGAGTCTTCGACCGCGTCATGAAGAACGTCCGCGCCGTCAACGACTGCCAGCGCCGGGCCGGCGTCGAGCGCACCAAGATGTGGACGGTGGTCCAGAAGGGCAACATCCACGAACTGGAGGCGCTGGTCGACCTGGCGGCGGAATTGGGTTTCACCAACCAGGTGTTTTCGCTGGAGCTGTCGGACTGGGGCATCGCGGAGTGGCACGACCGCAACGCGGCCGCGGCCGTCGAGGCGGAGCTCGAGATCAGCCGCCTGGCGGCGCTGGTCGAACGCGGCGAGCGCCTGGGCGTGCGGGTGCGTTTCTGGAACGTCACCCAGAAATACGGCTTCGATTCACCGGATAGCTTGTGCCCGTGGCCGTTCGAGCGCGCCTATGTCTCCTCCGACCTGCGCGTCGTGCCCTGCTGCTTCATCGGCAACCCCGACGTCGCGGAGATCGGCTCGGGGCTTGGCGGCGGCGCCGGTTTCGAGGGGGTGTGGAAGGGCGACGAGTTCCGTAGGTTCCGGCAGGCGCACCTGGATGGCACGCCGCCGGACTATTGCCGGAACTGCTATCGCAGCGGCGCGGCTTCCTGATCCTGCCTCCGCCGCGCCGTCGCTCAGACCAGGATGGCCGGCGGCACGTAATAGACCATGTGGTCCTGCAGCCCGCGCACGCCGGCAATCCGCTCGACCAGGACGTGGATCGCGCTGCGCTCGCCGGCGGTGAACACCGTGCCCCACAGATGCACGACGCCGTTATGCACCACCACGTTGGCGGTGCTGCCCGGGGCCCAGCGCTGCTTGCGCAGCTCGGCCATCACCCTGGCCCGGATCGCGGCGTCGTCGGGCGTGGAGTCCGGCACCACCAGCCGCGGCAGGCTGGCGATGGCCTGGACCAGATTCGCGCGGCTGACGATGCCGACGACGGAAGACCCCCGCATGACCGGGACGCGCTTGATGTGCTTGGTCTCGAGGATCTCGGCGATCTCCGACAGCGAGGCGGATTCGACGACCGTCACCGCGCCGGGGGTCATCACGTCGCGCACGTGCAGGCCGAATGCCTTGACGTATTCCTTGGCGCGGGTCTCGTAGCCGGTCACGAACTCCAGCCACCAGGACCGCTTCTTCTCGGTATGGGTCTCCTCGCGGTGCAGCAGGTCGCCTTCGCTCACCATGCCGACGAGCTTGCCGTTCGTCTCGACGACCGGCAGCGCGCTGACGCGGTGCTTGACCATGAGCTCGGCCGCGTGCTGGACCGTGTCGGCGGGAGCGACCGAGACGACGGCGGCTGTCATGATGTCGGAAGCCTTCATTGGCGGAACTCCTGCAAAGCGATCCGCTGGGACCGGATTGATGACGTTGTCGAGAACGTTAGAGGCTGGAAGGGGGCCTGCATTGAGCCAGATCAAGCACTACCGGGCTGGGCGGGACTGAAAAATCCATGCCTTACCGGGATCGCGACGACCTGCCCGCGACGCTGCGACAGCGCCTGCCGCCGCATGCACAGGACATCTACTGCCAGGCGTTCAACCACGCCTGGGTCGCCTATGGCGACCGCCCGGACCGCGAGGCGATCGCGCACCGCGTGGCCTGGGCGGCGGTCAAGCGCGGCTATCGCCGGGAGGGCGAGGTCTGGGTGCCGCGGGATTGAGCCTGGTCACCGCAGCCGCCGGAACATCAGGGCCGCCGCGGCCAGGGTGACCGCGGCGATCGGCAGGAGGGGCCAGAGCTGCTGGAGCGCGAGGGCGGGCGGCAGATCCTGCAGGAACAGGCCGCGCAGCACGGCCATCGCGTAGCGGACCGGGTTGACGTAGGTCAGCCATTGCACCGCGTCGGGCATGTTGGCGATCGGCGTCGCGAAGCCGGAAAGGATCACGGCTGGCACCAGCGCCAGCATGGCGCCCAGCATCGCCTGCTGCTGGGTCTGCGACACCGCCGATATCATCAGCCCGATGCCGATCACCGCCATGACGAAGAGCACCAGCGCCAGATAGAACAGGGCCAGGCTGCCGCGGAACGGCACGCCGAACCACAGCATCGCCGCGGCCAGAATGACCGATGCCTCGATGAGCCCGATCAGCAGCGCGGGCAGCGCCTTGCCGAGCAGGATCTCGAACGGGCGGAGCGGCGTGACGAGAAGCTGGTCGAACGTGCCAAGCTCGCGCTCGCGCGCGACCGACAGGCAGGTGACCAGCACCGCGGCGATCAGGGTCAGGGTTGCCACCAGCCCGGGCAGGATGAACCACTGGCTTTCCAGCACGGGATTGAACCACGCCCGCTCGACCAGGGTGGCGCGCTGCGTGCGTCCGCTCGCGGCGGCCAGCTCGGCGCTGAAGCCGTCGGCGATGGCGTTGACGTAGCCCAGCACGGCCTGCGCCGTGTTCGAATGTCGCCCGTCCAGCAGCACTTGCACTGGGGCGGCACGGCCCGCCTTGATGTCGGCCGTGAAGGTCTGGCCGATATGCAGCACCATCGCCACGCGCTGACGGTCCAGCAGGTCGCGCGCCGCCGCGGCCGCGTCGACCGTGGCCGCCAGGCGGAAGCCGGGCGAGCCGGCGAAGCGGGCGGCGAATTCGCGCGCCATCTGGCCGCGGTCCTCGTCCCAGAGCGCGTAGCGGACGCGATCGACGTTGTAGGTGGCGGCATAGGCGAACAGCGCGAGCTGGATGATCGGCGGAACGATCAGCACGAGGCGCGAGCGGCGGTCGCGCCAGATCGCCAGCAATTCCTTCAGCACCAGCGCCGCGATCCGCGCCCACATCGCGCTAGTCCAGCCGCCGGCGCGTGCGCAGCCCGGTGAGCGTCAAGAACAGCACCGCGAAGCCGGCCATGCCCGCCATGTTGGGCAGCAGTACGCCCCACACGTCGCCCGCCAGGAACAGCGTCTGCAGGCAGGCGACGAAATAGCGGGCGGGAATCACCTGGGTCACCCACTGCACGACGGTCGGCATCGAGTCGATGTCGAAGATGAAGCCCGACAGCATGAAGGCGGGCATGTAGGAAGCGACGATCGCGATCTGGCCGGCGACGAACTGGTTGCGCGCGGCGGTCGAGATCAGCAGCCCCAGCCCGAGCGCGCCGAGGAGGAACAGCGAGGTCGCCAGCAGCAGCGCGCCGATGGAACCGCGCAAGGGGACATGGAACAGGAACAGCCCCATCAGCACCGAGACCGCCATGCCGCCCAGGCCCAGCACGAAATAGACCGCCATGCGGCTCAAGGTCAGCTCGGCCATGCTGGCCGGCGTCACCATCATCGCCTCCATCGTGCCCCGCTCCCATTCGCGCGCCACCACCAGCGCCGTCAGCATGGCGCCGATCAGCGTCATGACGATGGCGATCACGCCAGGCACCAGGAAGTTGGTGCTGCGCAGTTCCGGGTTGAACCAGACGCGCGGCTCGATCACGACGCCGGCATCGCCCGTCTCGCCGCGCCGGCGCAGGTCCTGCTGCAGCCAGGTCGCCGCCGCACCGCGGGCATAGGCGCCGACGAAGCGCGCGGTGTTGGCGTCGGTGCCGTTGACGATCACCTGGGCCTGGGCGGCGCCGCCGCCGCGCCAGGAGCGCGTGGCATCGCCCCGCAGCACCACGATGCCGTCGACCTCGCCGGCGGTGAGCGCGGCTTCGGCCGCGTGCACGTCGGTCATCGCCACCGGCCGGATATAGGGCGAATTGGCGAAGGATTCGAACAGGCTGCGCGTGTCCCCGGTGATGTTCTCCATCACCACCACGACGGGCAGGTGGCGCACGTCCAGCGACACGCCATAGCCGAACAGCAGGAGCAATATCAGCGGCATCACGAAGGCGATGGCGATGCTGGACGGGTCGCGCACGACCTGCAGCGTCTCCTTGCGCATCAAGGCCGCGACGCGCCGCGCGGCGGCCCGCGCCGTCATGCCGCCGCCTTGTTGCTGGCGCCGATCAGCGCGATGAAGGCATCTTCCAGCGATGGGCGCGGCAGCTCCGCGGTCGCGACTCCCGCCTTCAGCGCGGCCGGGGTGGCGACCGCGGCCAGCCGTCCGCGGTCGATGATGGCGAGGCGGTCGCAGTACTCCGCCTCCTCCATGAAATGCGAGGTGACCAGCACCGTCACGCCGCCTTCCGCCAGCGCGGCGATGCGCAGCCAGAAGGCGCGGCGCGTCAGCGGATCGACGCCGGAAGTCGGCTCGTCGAGGAACAGGATGGCCGGCTCGTGCATCAGCGCCGCGCCCAGCGACAAGCGCTGCTTGAAGCCGAGCGGCAGGTCGTTGCAGGTGGAATCCGCCTCGGCGCGCAGCTCGAACTCGTCCAGCACCCAGTCGACGCGCCGGTCGCGCCGCCGCCGGTCGAGCCCGTAGGCGCGGGCGAAGAACGCCAGGTTCTGGCGCGCGGTCAGGTTGCCGTACAGCGAGAATTTCTGCGCCATGTAGCCGATGCGGGCGCGCGCGGCGGCGGCCGAGCGGCCAAGGTCGATCCCCGCCACGCGCGCCAGGCCGCCGCTCGGGGCCAGCAGGCCGCAGAGCATGCGGAAGATCGTCGATTTGCCGGCGCCGTTGGGGCCGAGCAGCCCGAAGATTTCGCCGCGGCGGACGCTGAAGTTCACGCGGTCGACGGCGACGAAGGAACCGAAGCGGCGGGTAAGGTCGCGCACGGCGATGATCTCGGCGTCGGCCGGCCCGTCCGGCACCGCGACCGCCGGCACCGCGACCGCCGGCACCGCGACCGCCGGCGCCGCCGGCGGCGTGCGCCGGGCGGGCGCCAGCCGCGCCACGAACTCGTCCTCCAGCTCCGAAACAACGGGCGTGACCGCCTGGGCCTCGAGAGCGGCCGGCGAGGGCGGGTTCGCGCCTTCGCGCAGCAGCAGGCGGACGCCATCGCCGCGAATGGCGGCGTCGATGACGCCCGCGTCCTGCATGGCCAGCGCCTGTACCCGCCGGCGCCCCGGAGGCGGCGCCTCGGCCAGCAGGACGCGGCCCGCGAGACGGCCGACGAAATCGCCCGGCGGGCCCTGGTCGAGCAGGCGGCCTTCGTGCAGCAGCAGAACGTGCCGGCTGCGCTCGGCCTCGTCCAGATAGGCGCTCGTCCACAGCACGGTCATTCCGTCGCCGGTCAGGCGCTCGACGATGCGCCAGAGCTGGCGGCGGGAGAGGGGATCGACGCCGACCGACGGCTCGTCCAGCAGCAGCAGGCGCGGCCGCGCCAGCAGCGAACAGGCCAGGCCCAGCTTCTGCTTCATGCCGCCCGAGAGCTGGCCGGCCAGCCGGCCGGTGAACGGCGCCAAATCGGTGAAGGCCAGGAGCTCGCCGAAGCGCTGCCGGCGCTCGGCCCCGACGACCTGGCGCAGGTCGGCGTGTAGCGCCAGGTTCTCGGCCACGGTCAGGTCCTCGTACAGGCCGAAGCGCTGGGGCATGTAGCCGATTTCGGCCTGAACGCCGGTCGCGTCCACCGCGATGTCGTGCCCCAGCACGTGGATGCTGCCGCCGTCGGCCCGCAGCAACCCGGCGATCAAGCGCAAGAGCGTGGTCTTGCCGGCGGCGTCGGGCCCGACCACGGTGGTGATGCCGCCCGGGGCGATCGCGAAGGCGAGGCGATCCAGCGCGACGACGCTGCGGTCGCCCGCGCGGAAGCGCTTGGTCAGCTCGCTGACGACGATGGTGGGGGCGGGCTCGGCGGGGGCCGGATGAGCTGGGGCCGGATGGATGGAGGGCGGCGTCACGGCGCGGCGGCCAGGCGGATCGTCACCGGCATGCCCTGCCTCAGCGCGGCGTCGGGGTTGCTCACATGCACGCGCAGGCGATAGACGAGCTGCGTGCGCAGCTCGGGCGTCTCCACGGTCTTGGGCGTGAACTCCGCGGTGGGCGCGATGTAGCCGACCCAGCCCTGGTAGGCCTGGCCCGGCCGGCTGTCGGTCTGCACCTCGACCGGCATGCCAGGCTTGACCGCGCCCAGCAGGGTCTCGGGCACGTAGGTGCGGATCCACACCTTGTCGGTCAGCGCGACCGTGTAGATGGTCGAGTTCGGCAGCACGACGGCGCCGGGCTCATGCACGCGCGTCAGCACGATGCCCTGGCTGGGCGCGGTCAGGGTCGTGTGCTTGTAGCGGTTGCGGGCCAGATCGAGCGTCGCCTCCTCGGCGCGGAGCTGGGCGCGCGCCTGCTCGATCTCCTCGCGGCGCGGCCCGGCGACCGCGAGCGCTAGCGTCTCGCGCGCCGCCCTCAGGCGGCCGGTTGTCTCGTCGAGGGCGGCGCGCGCATCCTCGAAGGCCTGCTGCGCGACCGTGCCGGTGGCCACCAGCGCTTGGCGGCGGCGGAAGACCGCCTCGGCGTTCTCCTGGGTCGCGGTCAGCGTCGCCACGTCGGCGCGCGCGCGTTCGATCTCCTCGAGCCGAGAGCCGGCCTCGAGCTTGTCCAGCACGGCCTTCTGCGCGTCGCGGCGCGCTTCGGCGAGCCGCACGGCCTGGGCATAGAGTTCGGAATCCAGCACGGCCAGCACCTGGCCGGGGGCGACGGCGTCGCCTTCCTCGACCTTGAGCTCGGCGATACGACCCTCGGCGTCGAACGCCAGGTCGACCTGGCGGATATCGACATTCCCGTAGAGCAGCACGGTTTCCGGCGTGCCGCGCCCGCTCAGCAGGCCGCCCCAGGTCGCAAGCGGGCGGCGCGCCAGGAAAACGACGACCGCCACGGCCACCGCGATCGCGATCAGGACGACAAGCCAGCGGCGCATCGGCGAATTCCCGTATAGGGCGGCGGGGCCGCCCGAGACGCGGCGGCCCCGAAGCTCAATGTACCATGAGCACCGGGATCGTCGCGCCGCGCAGCATGTTCTCGGTCACGCCGCCGAACACCCACTCGCGCAGCCGGCTGTGGCCGTAGGCGCCCATCACGAGCAGCCCGGCGCCCGCCTCGCCAGCGGCGGTCAGCAGCATCTGCGCGGTGTTGCGCGATTGCGCATCCAGATGCCGGTGTTCCACTGCCGCATATAGGCGGCGCAGGGTGACAACAAGCCGCTCGGTATCGATCGCGGCCTCCTGGCCTCCTTCGCGGGCGGTAAGGACGACCACGCGCTTCGCCTTCGCCAGGAACGGCGCCGCCGCCCCGATCGCGCGGGCCGATTCCCGGCTCGATTTCCAGGCGACGGCGATCGTTTCGATCGCCAGCGCGCCCTCCGTCGGCAGCAGGACCGGCCGGCCGGAATCGAACAGCGCCGCTTCCAGGGCGATCCGTTCCTCGGCGCCGAAGCGGGCAGGGCGTCCGAGGACCGTCAGGTCGGAACTGCGGGCGAAACGGGGAATCCACTCATTCTCGCGGCCCTCCTTGGCATGCCAGCCCGCCGTCACGCCACCCGTGCCGGCCCGCTCCGCCCCCAGCGCGAGCTTGGCGCCGTCGGCGAAGCGCTGGACCAGGGCGCGTGCAGCCACCTGCTGCGCGGCGGCTTCCTCCTCGAGCCGGTCCATCAGACCGGCGGAGAGGCCGACGCCGCCCTCGACCGCCAGGTTCGCCGCCATCTCGCCCGGGCTCGGCCGGACATAGAGAAAGTCGATGTGACCGCCGAAACGCGCCGCCACGTCCAGCGCGCCCTTGAAGACCGCGCTGTCGGTGTCGTTGCCGGTCACGGGAACGAGGATCGTTTTCGGCATGATCGGTTACTCCGTCGGGCAAAAGCGCCAGCATGCGTACGGCAGGTTGGGACAATAACGTTGGCCCAGTAGAACCCGACTTGCCAAGCGGGCATTGACGTGGATCAAGCAGGCCGGAGCGCCGCAGGCATGATTTGGATCAATGCCGCTTTGCCTCGGGCCCGGAGACTGGATAGATACGGTGGACGGCCTGGATGGAAAGCCCCGCCATCGCGGCCGGCAGGTGTTCCAGGGGAACCGACAAGGAGTGATGCGCCGTGGCGCTGCGTAAGATCCGTCTGGAGTTGGCCCGCTGCCCCGAGTTCCCAGAGGGCAGCGCCGGGCATGGCTATGAATTCGTGGCGCCGCTGGACAGCGCGGGCAACTTCGACGCCGCCGAATGGCGCAAGGCGCGCGCGAAATGCACCGTGCGGCGGTTCTGGGGCAAGGACCCCGCCGAATCCGGGGTGCTGGTCCATACCGGCAAGGGCCGCTGGGCCTTCTCCTATGTTCCCAATGAGACCGACGACGACGAGCCGATCTTCCAGTTCGACCGCCACGTCTTCCGCCAGGGCGAATACGTGTCGATCACTGAGCATGACGGGGTGCAGCGGCCGTTCCGGATCGCCACGGTCGGCTGAGCGCGGGTCGCCGGGTCAGGCGCCCGGGCGCACCGGCGGCCGGGGCCGGGTCGGCAGGTATTCGACCGTGGGCGAGTTGCGCACGGGCTGCGGATAGAGCGCCATCAGTTCCAGCACGTCCTCGGGCATGTCGGTATTGACCGTCAAACCAAGATGCCCCGCCTCGATCGGGGTGATCGGGTAGTCGTGCGTCCAGCGCCCGCTGGTGAGAATGGTGGCGATCTCCTCGGCCTTTTCCTTCGCCATGTCGTCGGCCAGCAGTTCGACGCAGGCCCGGCGCACCTGCTCGGTCGCCTTGCGGCCGATATCGGCCAGGATCAGCGTCTCGTCGTCGATCTCGCCGATCGGTTTCTGCTCCACGACCTTCAGCAGCGAGGCCGCCGGGAAGTTCTTGATCTGCGGGTCGATCGGGCCCAGGACCGAATGCGGGCACAGCACGATCTGGTCGGCGGCCAGCGCCACCAGCGTGCCGCCGGACATCGCCATGTGCGGCACGAAGACCGTCACCTTGGCCGGATGGTTGTTGATGGCGCGCGCGATCTGCAGCGCGGCGAGCACCAGTCCGCCAGGCGTGTGCAGGATCAGGTCCAGCGGCTGATCGGGAGAGGTCATGTGGATCGCCCGGATCACCTCCTCGGAATCGTCCATGTCGATGTAGCGCATCAGCGGGAAGCCAAGCAGGCTCATGGTTTCCTGCCGGTGCACCAGGGTGATGACGCGGCTGCCGCGGACGGACTGGATCTGGGCGATCTTGCGCTGGCGCAGCGCGATCAGCACGCGCTGGCGCATCATCGGCCAGAATGCCATCGCAAGGAATATCAGCCAGAAGAATTCGCTCACGAGTCCCCCTGCCGTGGCTGGGTGCCGGCGCGGCGTCGGGCAGCAGCGCCTAAGCGGCTACCATATACGCTCCCACAACCCGGTCTCCTCGTCGAGTTGGGCTTGTTCGAGGCCACGGAAATCGCCGCGCGAGACGATGCCGATCACATGCTTGCCGTTGCCGACGATCGGCACGTGGCGGAAGCCGCCGTCCTGCATCAGCCGCAGCGCGTCCACGGCCGTGCTGCCCTTGGCCATCGCGGCCGGGTTGGCAGTCATGACGTCCGCCAGCTTCGTCTTGGCCGGATCCTTGCTTTCCGCCAGCACGCGGCCGACGGCGTCGCGGCCGGTGAAGATGCCGACCAGGCGATCCTCGCCCTCGACCACCAGCACCGCGCCGCAGCGATGGTCGCGCATCAGCTTGCATGCTTCCTTCACCGACGCGCCGGACGCAAGCTTCACCGGCTTCTGGTTGCGGACCAGGTCGCCGACATGCCGTTGAGTCATGATCTGTCCCTTTTCTCAAGGAGGCGCTGGCGATGTCGCGCCGCGCAAGAACCGAATCCTAATACGCAGGACAGGATGCGGCGACATTGACATGCGTCAACCGCGGTCAAGGCGGCAACGCAAACGCGGCCAGCACCGGCGCGTGGAACGAACCGAACCGGCGAGCTCCCGCCGGGGCATCGAGCACCTCGTCCGGAAGGCCCTGGTTGAACACCTCGGCGCGACGGCAGAGGCCCGCCAGGCCGCGGGACACCAGGATATGGTCGAGCATGACCGGTTCGCCGGCGTGGACGACGGAATAGCGGCGTTCCCGCGGCAGGCTCTGCTCCAGTGCCGTCATGGCGCGGGCCGCCACGGCAGGATTGCCGGTGTCGTCGGCGCTGCCCAGGATGATGCGCGCCGGCACTTCGCGGTGGTCGGCGTTGAAATCGCCGCATACCGCGATCAGGGCGTCCGGCTCGGCGTCGAACAGCCCATCGATGAACAGGCGCGCCTCCAGGGCCTGGCCGTTCCGTTTCAGCGCCGCGAGGTAGTACCCCTCGGCCCAGCCGGCGACGCTTTTCCAGACGAACGCGGACAGCTTCTGGCCTGGAATGGTGGCCGCCAGCGGCGCTTTCAGGTGAAGGTTGACGACGTGCAGGCTGCGTCCCGCCGGCAGCGCGAGGGCCGCATACTGGATCGGCCGGTCGAAGCGCGCCTCGATCCGGTCCTGGCCGCCGGTGACCGCGACCGTCAGCGGGGGCACCAGTTCGTGCCAGATCTGGCGGGACGCCGCGACCGTGTATCGTGACAGCACCACCAGGTTGTGGCGGTCGGCCGGCCCGACCCCGCCGGAACTCGTCATCGCTACGCGATGGAAGGCGGCATAGGGCGTCCCGGCCAAGAGCCGGTCGAGCGCGCCCAGCACGCGCTTCTCGTGCGGGCGCGTCTCCTCGGCATCGACCTCCTGCAGGCAGAGGATGTCGGCGTCGAGCCGCGCGAGATGCTCGCGCAGGACATCGACACGCATCTCCAGCGGCGCCTCCGCGCCGGTCCGCAGTCCGAGGCTTTCGACATTGAAGGTGGCGATACGGAATCCGGCGCCAGGCCGAACGCTCGGCGGTGCCGCGGTGCCGCTCATCGGCCGCTAGCGGGCAAGAACGTAGCTGCCCGGCGCGTCTGCCAGCGGCGGGAAGCCGGCTTCGGCCGCGCCCATGGCGGGCAGGGGGCCAGGATCGCCCGACCATGCCTCCAGCCACGCGCCCCAGGCCGGCCACCACGATCCGTCATGCTGCTTGGCATGGTTGAACCAGGTATCGGGATCGACGTGGTAGTCGCCATGCGCGATGGTGCCGATGCGGTACTGGCGCTGCGGTCCGGCCCCGTTCGCCTGCGGTTCGCTGACGATGCCGGCATTGTGCCCGCCGCTGGCCAGCACGAAGGTGACGTCCGACTGGGTCAGCCAGTTGATCTTGTAGACCGACCGCCACGGCGCGATGTGGTCCCGCGTGGTCGATACCGCGAAGATCGGCACCTTGATGTCCGCCAGCGATACCAGCTCGCCGCGCGCCTGGAAGCGACCCTCCGCCAGGTCGTTCTCGAGGAACAGCTTCTGCAGGTATTCCGCGTGCATGTGGTAGGGCATCCGGGTGGCATCGGCGTTCCAGGCCATCAGGTCCGTCATCGGCGTGCGCTCGCCCAAGAGGTATTCGCGGACCATGCTGGACCAGATGAGGTCCTGCGACCGCAGGAGCTGGAACGCGCCCGACATCTGGTGCGTGTCGAGGAACCCCTGGTCCCACATCATGTCCTCGAGCCATGCGACCTGGCTCTGGTTGATGAACAGCATCAGCTCGCCGGCCTCGGTGAAATCGGTCTGCGCGGCGAACAGCGTCACCGACTTGAGCACGTCGTCGCCGGCGCGCGCCAGCTTGGCGGCGGCGATCGCGAGCAGCGTGCCGCCCAGGCAGTAGCCGGCCGCATGCACCTTGGGCGCGCCGGGCACGATCGCGCGCACGGCCTCCAGCGCCTTCAAGGGGCCGAACTCCAAGTAGTCGTCCATCGACAGGTCGCGGTCGGTGGCAGTCGGGTTCTTCCACGAAACCATGAACACGGTATGGCCGCGGTCGACCAGGTAGCGCACCAGGCTGTTGGCCGGCGAGAGATCGAGGATGTAGTACTTCATGATCCAGGCCGGAACGATCAGCACCGGCTCGGGGCGCGCCGTGGTCGTCATCGGCGAATACTGGATCAGTTCGATCAGCCGGTTGCGGTAGACGACCTTGCCCGGCGTGATCGCCACGTCGCGGCCGACCTGGAAGGCGTCGGCGCCGACGGGCGGCCGGCCCAGCAGCACGCGCTCGGCGTCTTCGATCCAGTTCTGGCAGCCGCGCCACAGGTTCTGCCCGGCCTGTTCCGCCGTCACCCGCAGAACCTCGGGATTGGTGGGCAGGAAATTCGCCGGCGACAGCGCGTCGAGGATCTGGCGCATGGCGAAATGCACGACCTCGGCATGGCGCGGATCGACGCCGCGGATGTCGGTGGTGGCGTTGTGCCACCATTGCTGGGTGAACAGGAAGCCCTGCCAGATCAGCGGGAAGGGTTGGCGCTGCCAGTCCGCGCCCAGGAAGCGCCGGTCGCCCGGCAGCGGCTCGATCGCCGGGGCCGCCGCGCTGTCGACGCGCGCCCGGTTGATGTAGTCGAGGTAGCGCAGCCATTTGCGCATCGCCTTGCGCAGCAGCTCGGCCTGCTTGCCGGGCGCGTTCGCCAGGTGGATGCCCCAGTCGGAGAATGCCTGCTGCAGCGCCGCCGGCGACAGGCCGCCGGTGAACTGCGCTTGCCAGGCGTGGACCAGTCGGTCGATCGGAAATCCGTGCGCGTCGACTTCCTCGTCCGCGGGCGGGGCTGGCGGCACCGTGGCGAGGACGGGCGCCGCCCGTGGGCGCCGCGCCGGGGTGGCGACGGCCGCCGTCTTCGACCTGCGCCGAGCGGGCAAATGGGTCGCCATGGCCACCTCGTCTTCCGTCCTTTTCCTGTGTATGGTCCATGCTGCCCTGGCGCGTTGACCTGAATCAACGGTAACCGGGTGCCCGGCGGTTGATCTGGGTCAAGGCGCCCGGTCGACCTTGCGGTGAAATGCGCCGGATCAGTCGTCAACGGAGAATATCGTCGGAGGCCCGATGCAACTGCGCGAAATCGCCGTCTATGCGGACGCGTCCGAAGCCAGTGCGACCTGTCTCGACACCGCTGCCGCACTGGCATCGGCGCACCAGGCGCATCTCGTGGCCTTCCACGTCAAGGGCAGGCCGGTGGCGTTTGCCGACATGAGCGGCACCATGTCGGCCGACCTTATCGCGTTGCAGGAGGAATACGCGCGCCAGGAGGCGGCGAAGGCCCAGGCCGCGGTGCGCGCCGCCGAACAGCGCAGCGGGCTTAAGATCGAATGGCGCATGGCTGAAGGCGATATCGCCGCGACGGCGCTGCTCTATTCGCGCTATGCCGATCTGGTCGTGGTCAGCCAGGCCCCGATCGATGACAGCCGCGGCGCGCCGGCCATCGACATGCCGGAAACGCTGGTGATGGGTTCGGGCCGGCCGGTCCTGATCGTCCCGCGCTACGGCAAGTTCCCGACCGTGGGACAGCAGGTGCTGATCGCCTGGAAGCGCACGCGCGAGGCCACGCGCGCCGTCCACGAGGCGCTGCCGATCCTCGAGCGTGCCAAGTCGGTGCGCGTCGTGGAGTTCAATCCGGCCCGGGACGAGGCGCAGGAGCACATTCCCGGCGCGGATATCGCCGCGCACCTCGCGCGGCACGGCGTCAAGGTCGAAGTGTCGTCGATGACCGTCAGCGGCGAGATCGATGTCGGCGACGCGGTGCTGTCGACCGCTGCGGACCAGGGCGTCGATCTGCTGGTGCTGGGCGCCTACGGCCACTCGCGCTTGCGCGAGTTCGCGTTCGGCGGGGTATCGCGCCACCTGCTGCAGCACATGACCGTGCCCGTGCTGATGTCGCACTAGGCCGCGACGGCGGCTCGAGAAGCTTAGAGCGCGGCTTCCGGCGTTGAACGCGCCCCGACGCCGCGCACCGCGCGGCGGATCGCCGCGATGGTCAGCGGCTTGCGCAGGACGCTCGAGACTCCGTTGGCGAGCAGCCGGCCATAGTCGTCCGCCATGGCAGTCAGGGCGATGATGGGCGCGGCCCGCAGTTCAGGCGTCGATCGCAGCCATTCCACGACTTCCGAGCCCGAGGCATCGCCCAGCTGAAGGGAGACCAGGACCAGGTCGGGCGGATGGCGCCGCGCCGCCGCCATCGCGGCGACGGCGCTGGTATGGGTCTCGACGGCGCAGTCCTTGCCGGCGAGCGCGGCGCGGCACAATGCGAAGGTCCCGACGTCGCGGTCGACGACAAGAACACGCCTGCTTCCGCCCTGTTTCTTCGCAGGCTTCGCTGGCCCGTCGCGTCGGCGCGGCTGATTGCTTTTCGATGTCATTGCGGCGCGCCCGTACCGCGGTCAGGCGCAGGCGTCTTGCGCCAACGCACCCGCGGCCAGTTCTTCCAGCCGGTCGCGATCCAACAGCTTGATCGCGGTCGGCGACGTAAGCGCGATCAGGCGATCACGCTTCAGGCGGGCCAGCGTGCGGCTGACGGTCTCGACGGTCAGGCCCAGATAGTCGGCGATGTCGCCGCGCGACATCGGGATCTGCACCGCGTTGCCGGGTGCGGCGTCGCCCTGCAGTTCCGCCATCGCCAGAAGAAAGCTCGCCATCTTCTCGGCGGCTGTCTTGCGGCCAAGCAGGAGCATCTGGTCTTGCGCGGCGCGCAGCTCGTCCGACGTAGCGGCCAGTAGGCGCAGCGCCAGGCTGGGGTTCTGGTCGACCATGCGCTGGAACCCGGTGCGCGGATAGCGGCAGAGCGTGACCTCGGTCACGGCTTCCGCGGTGTGGGTGAAGTTGTCCTGCAGCAGCAGGTTCAGGAAATGGCCGGCCGCCAGGAACCCGGTGATCTGGCGCCGCCCATCCGGCATCAGCTTGTGCAGGCGGACGATGCCGGAGACGACCTCGTACAAGCCCTCGGTTCGCTCGCCCTCGGCGAAGATCGTGGTCCCGGGCTGCTGTTTGAACGTCGAACTGATGGTGGCGATGGACGCGACCGGGCGGGACGCACCCCGCGCATCGAAGGCGGCCCGCGGACGCATGGACTGGGTGGTGTTGGTGGCGACGCCGTGCAACATCTCAAGCCCCTCTTTCGTCTGGCGAACGTTGACGTTGACGAGAGGCTAGGCGGCGAATGTCACGGCTTGATGCCCGCGCGGCCGGGCTGTGTGCTCATGTGTGTCGTTGTGTGACAGCCTGTGACAGCGCCGCGGCGCCGGAGGCTTGTCAACAACTTGATTAATAATGATTATTAGCTTGGTGGCTTTCTTCTTGCGGCAAGCGGCGCGGCAATCAGCTCCAGGCCGCCACGTCCAGGAACGTGCTCTGGTAGGTCGCGCCCTCGCCCATGTCGCTGTAGCGGTCCGAGCACAGCATGTTGATCGTGCCCGAGACGGCCTCGTCGTCCGGCCGCTGCCCCGGCACCAGTACCGCTCCGGGCTGGATCTCGTCGCTGATGCGCAAGGTCAGGCCGACGGCGCCGCGATCGTTGAACAGGCGCACTTTCTGCCCCTGGGTCAGGTTCCGCGCCTTGGCGTCATCGGGATGCAGCACGCAGGCCGGCGCGCCCTCGCGCTTCAGCAAGAACGCCACGCCGGCATAGACGGTGTGCGGCTGGAAATAGCCGGGCGTCGTCAGCAGGCGCAGCGGCCACTTGGCGGCGTCCTTCACCTCCTGCGGGTCGGGCGTCCAATCGGGCATCGCGGGCGTTCCCTTGGCCGCGAGCGCCTCGGAATGGAATTCCAGCTTGCCCGAGGGCGTGCGGAATTCCTGCGGCCCTTGGGGCGCCACGCGCACCGGCCCGGCCGTGCGCAGCGCGTCGGGGTCGTAGGCGGCGACCTGGCCCTTGGCGCCGCGGAACAGTTCGCGCAGCAGTTCCTCGGGCTTCATGCCGAAGACGGGATCGTTGAGGCCCATGCGCGTCGCCAGGGTCTGCGCCAGGTGCATGTTCGACCTGGCCTCGCCCTGCGGCTCGACCGCCTTGGGGCCGTATTGCATGTAGTAGGTACCGTAGGCGCGGTAGAAGTCCTCGGTCTCCAGATAGGTCGCGGCCGGCAGCACGATGTCGGCGTATTTCGCGGTCACTGACAGGAACGGGTCGTGGACCACGGTGAACAGATCCTCGCGCCGCAGCGCGCGGCGCAGCTTGATGACGTCCGGGTTGGTGATGGCCGGGTTGTTGGCGCCGATGAACAGCGCGCGGATCGGCGGGTCCTTCAGCTCCAACAGCGCCTCGGCCATGCGCAGGTGGTTGACGGTGCGGGTCTGCGCCGGGCCCGAGGGCTTGCGGATCGCGGCGTAGTTCAGCTCGAACGAATCGGCCGTCGCCATCAGCGCGCCGCCGCCCTTTTTCGCGTAGGCGCCGGTCACGCCCGGCAGCAGCGCCACGCTGCGGATCGCCTGGCCGCCCTGGGCGAGCCGGCTCATGCCCTCGCCGATGCGGATATAGGCCGCCTTGGCCTTGCCGTACATGGTGGCGAACTTCTCGATGTCGGCGACGGGAACGCCGGTGACCTGCGAGGTATGGGACGGGGTGAAGCGCGGCAGGACCTCGCGCTCGACCTTGTCGAAGCCCAGGGTATGGCGCGCGATGTACCCGCGGTCGCACAGCTTGTCGCGCACCAGGATGTGCATGACACCGAGCGCCAGGGCGGCGTCGGTGCCGATCTTGACCTGGATGTGCCAGTCCGCGCGCTCGGCGGTTTTGCTGCGGCGCGGCTCGATCACCACGACCGGCACGCCGCGCTTGCGCTGCTCCTCGGCCTTGGCCCAGAAGTGCACGTTGACGGCGACCAGGTCGCAGCCCCAGGCCACGATCAGGTCGGAATCGACGATCGACTCGGGATCGGCGCCGCCGATCGGGCCGACCGTCGCTTCCCAGGCGGCGCTGGCGCAGCTGTCGCAGATGGTGCCGGCGTTCAGCCGGCTGACGCCCAGCGCGTGGAACAGTCCCAGCATCAGGCCACGGTTCATCTGGCCCTGGTGCGCGCTGTAGGCGTAGCCGAGGATCGCCAGCGGACCGGACTCGGCGATGATCGACTTCCACTTGCCGGTGATCTCGTCCAGCGCCTGATCCCAGGTGATCGGCGCGAACTTGCCTTCGCCCTTGGGCCCGACGCGGCGCAGTGGCGTCTTCAGGCGCTGCGGCGAGTTCACCAGCTCGGCGTCGCGGTTGACCTTGGCGCAGGCGAAGCCGGCGGTGAAGGGCTGGTCGGGGTCGCCCTGGACCCGGACGAGCTTGCCGTTCTCGACATGGGCCAACAGCGAGCACAGGTCGGGGCAATCATGCGCGCAGACCACGCGAACGGTTTCCACTGCTTCCCTCCTCGATAGCCCGCGGGCCGACGGCAGCGCCGGGCGGCGGACATCGCACCCATTTGCCACCAAATTGGGGCCGAAAGCGGCCCAACAAAAGAGCCAGTTCAGGCCAATAGGATTGGTCCGCTTAGCCGCGCGTCTCGGCGGCGTAGTCCACCAGGTATTCGACCGGCCTGCCGTCGAAGAACGCCTCCAGGTTCTGGAAGGCGAACGCCATCTTCTTGCCGAAAGCGTCCCGCGTGCCGGCCGCGACATGCGGCGTCAGCACGACGTTGGGGAAGGCGTAGAGCGGGTGGTCGGGTCCGCTCGGCTCCTGCTCGAACACGTCCAGCGCCGCGCCGGCGATCCGCCCGTCGCGCAGGGCCGCCACCAGCGCCTGCTCGTCGACGATGCCGCCGCGCGCCGCGTTGATCAGGAAGGCGGTGGGCTTCATGCGCGCCAGCGCCTCGGCGTCGATCATGCGGCGGGTGGATGCGGTCAGCGGCACGTGGACCGTGACGATGTCGGATTCGGCCAGCAACCGGTCGAGCGGCACCTGCGTGATGCCCAGCTCCTGGCGGCGGGCCTGCGGGATGTCGATGATCTCGTGATAGATCGCCCGCACGCCGAACGGCTTCAGACGCTCGGCCAGCCCGGTGCCGATCCGGCCCATGCCGATGATGCCAACGGTCTTGCCGTAGAGCTCGTAGGTGCAGTGGCGGATCTGGTTGATGTGGAAGCGGCCCTGGCGCAGCTCGGAATCGAGATAGGGCAGGCGCTTCATCACCGCGAACATCAGCATCAGCGTGTGCTCGGACACGCCGGTGGACGTGCCGCCCGGGGTGATGGCCAGCGGGATGCCGCGCTCGGCCAGCGCCGGCCAGTCGACCGTGTCGTGGAACCCCACGCCCTGGTGCTGCGCGATCCGCAACCGCTTGGCCGCCGCGATGCGCTCGCGCGTGAAGTGCTCGGCCGAGCAGATCACCGCATCGGCCTCGGCCAGCTTGGTCAGGCACTCGGCTTCGTCCGGCGTCTCAAGCGTCATCAGCTCGAAGCCCGGCCGCAGCGCATCCCGCACCATGCGGTAGAGGTCGGCGTTGCCGTGGCAGAGATAGAGGACGCGCTTCTGGTTGGTCCGGGTCATGGGGCAGGGGCCTCGGGCGACGGCGTTGATCGGTGTTCGGCGGCGCATGGAACATGGAAACGCCATGCAGCGCAATCGGCGGCTGGCCGGCCCGGCGGGGTCGGATTACTATCGCCAAGGAGAATGCAGGAGGCGGCGCGGGCATGCGGAAACCATGAATGCAAGCGCGGCGAAGCCGGCGATCCGCAGCGGCGGCAAGCCAAGATGAACCGCGCGCGCGAGGTTGCGCGCGGCCCGGGCGGGCGCGTGCTGGTGATGGACACGATCACGCGGGCGACCGCCGAGGATGCCGGCGCGTTCGTGGTGTCCGGCTCGCATGGTGGCGAGACGGCAGCGTCCTTCGCGGTTGGCAAGGGGCTGGCCGGCGCCTTCTTCAACGACGCGGGCGTCGGCAAGGAAGGCGCGGGCACGAGCGGCTTGGCCCTGCTCGAACGCCACGGCATCGCCGCCGCCGCGGTATCCCACGAGAGCGCGCGAATCGGCGACGCCATGGATAGCTGGGAGAGCGGCGTGATCTCAAAGGTCAACGCGCCGGCCGGCGCGCTGGGGCTGGCGGCGGGCCAGCGGCTGCGCGACGCGCTGACGCGGCTGGTCGCGCGAAGCTGACTTGCGACGCTTCCATGGTAAGGTCGCCGCCCTGGACCTGACAGGGGAGACCGGATGTTCCGTCCGAACGCGCTGAAGCGCAGGCTGGAGAAGGGCAAGAAAGCCTTCGGGGTGTTCCTCGAATTGGGCCATCCGCCGATCGCCGAAATCACCGCCGCCGCCGGCTACGATTGCGCGCTGATCGACCGCGAGCACGGCTGCCAGGGCGACATCGCCTCGGCGGTGCCCGAGATGCTCGCGGTCCAGGCCCATGGCGCGACGGCCCTGCTGCGCGTGCCGGCCAACGACCCCGTCTGGATCAAGCTGGCGCTGGATGCGGGCGTGGAGGGGATCATGATCCCGGCGATCCTCGACGCGGCGGCGGCGCGGCGCGCGGCGGAGTCCTGCCGCTACCCGCCCAACGGCTTTCGCGGCTTCGCGGTGCCGGTCGTGCGCGGGTCGGGCTACGGCCACCATGCCGAGGCCTATCTGCGCGAGATCGAGCGCGAGCTTTTGGTGATCGGCCAGATCGAGACGGGATCGGGGGTCGAGGCCTGCGAGGCGATCGCCGGCACGGATGGCATCGACATGATCTTCATCGGCCCCTACGACCTGGCGGCCAACCTGGGCTATCTGGGCCAGCCCGACCACAAGGAGGTGGTGAAGGCGATCGCGCGGGTCGAGAAGGCGGCCAAGAAGAAGCGCAAATGGCTGGGGGCGATTCCCACGCCGGGCCGCAGCGCGGCCCAACTGTTCGACGACGGCATCGACCTGGTGATCACGCATTGCGACGTGGTGATGCTCCGCGAGGCGGCGCGGGCGGATGTCGCGGCGATGCGCAAGCTGACGCGCCGGGCGGGCGGCAAGTCGCGGAAATGACCGCACCGCTGGAGATCCTGTCGGTCGCGGAGATGACCCGCTGCGACCAGGCTGCCGTCAAGGCAGGCACGCCCGGAGCGGAGCTGATGCTGCGCGCCGGCTCGCAGGTTGCCGCCGAGCTGGTGAAGCGCTGGACGCAGCGCCCGACCGTGGTGCTGTGCGGGCCGGGCAACAATGGCGGCGACGGGTTCGTCGTGGCGCGCGTGCTGGCCGGGCTGGGCTGGCCGGTGCGTGTGGCGCTGCTGGGGCTGCGCGAGCGGCTGACCGGCGACGCGGCGGCGCACGCCGCGCGCTGGACCGGCCCGGTCGAGCCCTTGGAGCCGCGCTCGATCGACGGCGTCGAGTTAGTCGTGGACGCGTTGTTCGGCGCCGGCCTGTCGCGCGCGATCGGCGACGATCTGGGCCAGATCTTCGCGGCCCTGCACAAGCGTGGCGTGCCGGTCGTTGCGATCGACGTGCCGAGCGGCGTACATGGCGACTCCGGCCAGGCGATGGGCAATCCGCCGCAGGCCGCGCTGACCGTCACCTTCTGCCGCAAGAAGCCGGCGCACCTGCTGCTGCCCGGCCGCGCGCTGTGCGGCGAGATCGTGGTGGCGGACATCGGCATCGCCGACGCGATCGTGACGGAATGCGGGGCGACGGCACTGGAGAACGCGCCCGAGCTGTGGCGCCACGTCTTCCCGCGTCCCAGGCCTGGCGACCACAAGTACAGCCGCGGCCATGCCATCGTCGTGGGCGGCGCGCACATGACCGGCGCGGCGCGGCTGGCGGCACGCGCGGCGATGCGCATCGGCGCCGGCATCGTGACCCTGGCCAGCCCGGCCGACATGGTGGTGCACTACATGGGCTGGCTGCCTCATGTCGTGGTCAAGCCGGTGCGCGACACCGCCGCCTTTGCCGAGATGCTGGCCGAGCGGCGCGCGGCGGCCGCGCTGGTCGGACCGGGCAACGGGCTGGTCGGCGGCACGCGCGAACGCGCGCTGGCGGCGCTCGCCGCGCGCAAGCCCTGCGTGCTGGACGCCGATGCGCTGAGCGTGTTCGAGCATACCGTGCCGCTGCTGCAGCAGTCGCTGCACGACGGCTGCGTTCTGACCCCGCATGACGGCGAGTTCGAGCGGCTGTTCACCCATCGCGACGGCGGGCGGCTGCAGCGCGCCCAGGCCGCCGCCCGGCAGTCCGGCGCCGTGATCCTGTTCAAGGGCTACGACACGGTGATCGCCCATCCCGACGGGCGCGCGGTCATCAATGCCAACGCCCCGGCCACCCTGGCGACGGCCGGGGCGGGGGACGTGCTGGCGGGCATGGTGGTCGGGCTCCTGGCCCAGGGCATGCCGCCGTTCGAGGCGGCCTGCGCGGCCGTTTGGCTGCATGGCGAGGCGGCGGCCTCGTTCGGGCCGGGATTGGTTAGCGAGGATCTGCCCGATTTATTGCCAGCCGCGCTGCGGCATGTCCGGGCGGTCATGTGACCGCTCAAGCCACTGTGATTGGCGCGGGCGCGGGTAAGCTATAATCATTCGAGTCGGTGCCATGGGGTATCGGACGCGGGAGCGGACATGGCCAGGATCGCGGGCCGGCAGGGACCAGGAGCGGCGCGGCGGCTTTGCGCCGCGGCGCTGGGCCTTGCGGTATTTTCCGTGATGGGCGCTCCGGGCCTTGGCGCGGCCGAGGAGCTGGTCAAGCCGCGGCTCCTGTCCGAGAGCGCGTCGATCAGGCCGGGGGCGACCGCGTGGCTGGCCGTCGAGCTGACCATGCAGCCGGGCTGGCACACCTACTGGCGCAATCCCGGCGATGCGGGGCAGCCCACGGAGATCGCCTGGACGCTGCCCGCCGGATTCTCGGCCGGCGAGATGCAGTGGCCGGTTCCCAAGCCATTCGCGACCGAGATGGTGACCAGCTACGGCTACGCGGGCAAGGTCGCGCTGCTGACGCCGGTCGCCGTGCCGTCATCGGCCGAGGCCGGCACGACCGCGACGATCGCCGCCGGCGTGACCTGGCTTGTGTGCGAGAAGATTTGCGTGCCGGGCGAAGCCAAGCTGGATATCAAGCTGAAGGTCGCCGCCGACGCGCCGGCCGATGCGGCCAATGCGGCGGTCTTCGCCCAGGCGCGCGAGGCCCTGCCGCGGCCCGCCAAGGACACGGCGGCCGGCCGGGCGACGGACGAGGCGATCACGCTCGACCTGCCGGCCGCGCTGGCGGAGGGCGTCGGCGCGGGCGACGTCGCCTTCCTTCCCTTCGACGATGCGCTGATCGACCATGGGGCCGAGCAGCGGCTGCAGCGTTCGGACGGCCGCACGACCTTGACCTTGCGCCGCGGCGCCAAGCTCGGCCCGCTGACGGGGGCGATTCCCGGCCTGCTGGTGGTGCGCGACAAGTCCGGCGCCGCGCAGCAGGCCTATGACCTGACCGTCGCGATGACGGCACGATGATCCCGAACCGGTTCACCTGAAGGAGGTTCCGATGAACAGGCTTCTCGCTTCCGTCTCGGTCGCCGCGGTGCTGGCCTTTGCCGGCGCCGCCATGGCCGAGGTCAAGGTCGGCGCGCCGGCCCCCGACTTCAAGGCCACGGACAGCAACGGCAAGACCGTCGCGCTGTCGGAGTTCAAGGGGAGGACGGTGGTCATGGAGTGGACCAACAACGGCTGCCCCTACGTGAAGAAGCACTACGGCGCCGGCAACATGCAGGCGCTGCAGAAGAAGTACACGGGCGAAGGCGTGGTGTGGCTGACCGTGGCCTCGTCGCCGCAGGGCGAGCAGGGTTACGTAACCGCGGCCGAGGCGAACAGCGACACCAAGACCCGCGGTGCGGCGCCGACGGCGGTGCTGCTCGATTCCAAGAGCAACATCGCGCGGCTCTACGAGGCGCGCAACACGCCGCTGATGGTCGTGGTCGACGCCAAGGGCCAGGTCGCCTACCTGGGCGCGATCGACGACAAGCCGACCGCCAACCCGGCCGACATTCCCGGCGCGAAGAACTACGTGGCCCAGGCGCTGGACGAGATCAAGGCCGGCAAGCCGGTCTCCGTCGCCTCGACCAAGGCCTATGGCTGCTACGTGAAGTACGCGCCGCAGAGCTGAGCGGCGCGAACAGAGCCCATGGCCGCGACCGTCGGCGCGGACAGCGCGGGCAAGACGGTCGCCGACCGCCTCGACCAAGGCCATGGCTGCGGCGTGAAATACGCGGGGTAGTCCCGCTTCGCCCAATTCCGTCATGGCCGCACTTGTTGCGGCCATCCACGTCGATGCGCCAGCTAAATTGCCGCGGACATCTGCACGCGCATGCCCGGCGCCAGCCTTTCGTGCGACTGACGGCGCATGACGACGTGGATGGCCGGGACAAGCCCACGGCTGTCCGGCTGAGCGTTTGACGAATTGCACGCGAGCCAGTACCGATCGGGCTTTTGACAATTTCGAGTCCCCCCTCCCCTTGCGGGAGGGGGATAGGGGGAGGGGGCGTCGCGTTTTCGCGCGATCGGCCGCGCGGCGTGGATCGAGCGGAACGCGAGGAAACCACCAAGGCACCAAGGAAGGGAAAAGAGACTCGCCGTCAGGACGTCGCGGACACCACGTCGGAACGGGCGCGCGGCCAAGCGCCGCGCAAAAAACCCTCTCGCTTCGTCTGGCGCCGTGTCCGTGATGTCGTGGCGGATCAATCCGTCTTTCTTGGCGTCTTGGCGCCTTGGTGGTTTCCAAGGGTTCTGAACGCTCGCGGCGCGCGGGCGCATCGCGAGGACGCGC
>JADZDN010000085.1 GCA_020851015.1 Alphaproteobacteria bacterium
CAGGTCGTGGGTGATCAGCAGCAGGGCCATGCCCAGTTCCTGCTGCAGGTCGCTCATCAGCTTCAGGATCATCGCCTGGATGGTGACGTCGAGCGCCGTGGTCGGCTCGTCGGCGATGAGCAGCGCCGGGCGGCAGACCAGCGCCATCGCGATCATGGCGCGCTGGCGCAACCCGCCCGACAGCTCGAACGGATAGGTGCGCAGCGCCCGCGCGGGGTCGGGAAAGCCGACCAGCCGCAGCATGTCCTGGGTCAGCTCCAGCGCCTCGGCCTTGCCGGCCTTGCGGTGCAGCAGCAGCGCCTCGCTGACCTGGTCGCCCACCGTGTGCAGCGGCGACAGCGAGGTCATCGGCTCCTGGAAGATGATCGAGATGCGTCCGCCGCGGATGGCGCGATAGGCCGCGCTGTCCGGCGGAATCTGCGCCAGATCGGTCACCTGGCCGGGCGTGCGCGGATCGGCGAACAGGATCTCGCCGCCGGCGATCCGCCCGCTGCGCGGCAAAATGCCCATGATCGCCTGGCTGACCACCGACTTGCCCGAGCCGGATTCGCCCACCACCGCCACGGTGCGGCCCTGCGGCACGCGGAACGACACGCCGCGGACCGCCTGGATGAGGCCCTCGTTGGCTTGGAAATTGACGACCAGATCGCGGACCGAAAGCAAATCCTGCTCAGCCGTCATGCGCGCCCCGGCCCGTCTGCCATGGGCGCGCCGGTCCCGCCGGCCGAAGCGCCATCGACTTCGATCCCCAGCGCCGCCAGGTTGCCGATCGTCGCCGGGGTCAAGGGAAGCTGGCGCCGCACCGCCACCCGGGTGGCGGCGGCGGCGATGTCGCGAAAACCGTCGATCGTGGAATCCAGCCGCAGGCTGCGGCCGCGGCTCTTCATGCTCAACTGCATCCAGCCGCGGGTCCGGTCCCGGCGTGTCGAATAATAGGCAAGGGCCAACCTCCCCAAATCCTCCCAGGCAATCGTCGCGCCCAAGGGTCCGATGGCGGTTATGCCCGCCTCGTCCATCCGCACCACGGTCATTTGCCGCAGCGCAGTGCGCGCGCCGAACGCCAGAAACAGCGCGGCCAGCCCACCTAGAAGCCACATCATGACAGGACTGGCCGGCACGAACAACAGCGGACCCAGCGTCGCCAGCAGCCCGGCGCCGGCGCGCGCGTAGTCGCCGGCCAGCTCGCGCAGCGGATAGCGATGCTCGTTCATGCGCCGGCGTCGAACACGGACGCGGGATCGAGCCATCGCGCCGCCTTGTGCCGGCGCGTGGCCCGCATGAACGCGGCGGCGAAGGCCCAGGTGGCGTCGTCCATCACGAGGTGATGGGTCAAAAGCCCGGTCGGCTCGCCGGCGTCAACCTGTCCCAGCCGCCGCGCCTGGAGATGCGCGATCGCCGCGCCCAGCGCGGCTTCGCTGCCGACGGATCCGTCGCCGCCGGCGCGCCTTGCCCGCCAGTCGACCGGGTCGACATGGGTATTGGCATGCACGACGCCCCGGGCGTCCCGCCGGGCCGCGCGCGGCTTGACGGTGCTCAGCCCGGCAATGCCGATCGATCCAAGCTCCGCCGCGACCAGGGCATCGATGCGGTTCCAGGGCGGCACCAGCACGGCTTGCGCGCGCCCCGCCGACAGGCTGGCTAGGACGACGCGTCCCTCTGCCAGCTCGCGAAGGACGGTCGCGGCCGGGCGCGCGCCGCCCAGCTCGCTTTTCTTCGCCCCTGCCGGCGCATGGTTCGTATGCGCGTAGCCGTGTTGCAGAATCACGACCGCGGGATGGCTGGAAAGCAAGGCAAAAAGAGCCGGTTGGGCGCCGATGGGGATGACCGCCAGGGCGGGGCGTACGTCCTGCGCGTGTGCCAGTTCAAGCAGCCGTACGAGCGCCGGCGTGGGCGCCACCGCATCGTCGTCGCGCCACCAGAACGTTGCCTGGCGTCCGGCCTGGGACCAGGCGTCCAGTTCGGCGTCGAGGTCCAGCCACGGGTCGCGGCCCGGCAGGACGCCAGGCCGGCTGTATCCGGGGGACGGTTGTGCAAGGCCCATCATGGTCCGCATGCGGGGGGCGGAATCGCGGCCAATTTGGCTTTTTCCGCGACCGCAAGCAACAACAGCTTGGCTGAGGTCCGGGCGCCGTCGAGGTCGACCGCGAAGGCCGCGGACGGGGGCAGGGCGGCGTCGATGGCGGCGGCCAAGCTGCCGGGCGACAGGGTTTCGGGCGCCATGAATCGGCAGAGCCCGCGCTCTTCCAGGGCCTGGCACCGCAAGCTCTGCTCGACCTCGCCGGCGTCGGCGAACGGCACGAAGACGGCGGGAATGCGCGCGGCCAGAACCTCGATCGCCGTGTTGTATCCGGCCTGGGACACCGAGCACAGCGCGCCCGGCAGAAGGGCGGTGAAATCCTGCCGCGCCCGCTCGACCGTCACGCCCGACGGGGCCTCGGCCTCGAGCGCGCGGAACCGCTCCTCGGCCAGGTTGAGGCCGACCAGGAACCGCCACGGCCGGTCGCGATACCGCGTCGCTGGGCGGGCGGCGAGCGCGGCGCGCAGCAGCGGCTCGCCCACGGCTCCGCCGCCGCTCGAGACGATCACCTCGGGCGCGCGGCCGGCCGCGGCCGCGCCCGGCGGGTCGACCAGGTAGCCCGTATAGCGCAGCTTGCCGCCAAGCCCCGCGGCCGCCGGAAAGCTGCGTTCGAGCGGGATCAGCGCGGGATCGCCATGGACAAGCACCAGGTCGAACTGGCGCTCGACGGTGGCGAGGATGCCGTCGATCCGCTCGGGCGCGGGGGGATGCAGGATGTCACGCAGCGAGCACGCCACCACCAGCCGGTCGCGGCGCGCCTGCGCGGCGTCGAGCAGCGCCACCAGCTCGAAGCGCAGCAGGCGCCGGCCGAACGGGAACAGCTCGATCGCCAGGATGTCGGGGTCGACGCGATCGAACAGCGCCATCAGCGCCTCGCGCCGGCGCGCGCGCCAGGCGTCGTCGACCGGTCTGCCGTGCGCGTCCAGCAGAAGCTTGAACGTCGCGTCCGCCGCGCGCACCGGCGCAAGCTGCACGAAGTCGATGCCCGCGGCCGGCAGGTTCGGCACCGGCATGCCGCCGCTGGCGACCGTGACGCGGACGCCCGCCTCGGCCAGGCCCCGCGCCAGGGTCAAGGCACGACGCAGATGCCCCACGCCCAAGAGGTGCTGTACATGGATCAGCGCGCGCATCACGCGGCGACCGCGCGCGGCGGTTCACCCCCACCCCGACCCTCCCCCATCGAGGGGGAGGGGGAAGAAGGTCCAGCCACATAATTCCGTCCCCTCCCCCCTTGTGGGGCAGGGTTAGGGTGGGGGACAAGTCGGCGCCCCGTCATTCGGCGGCGAGCTTGATATTCAGCCGCTCGATGGCGGGCCGGCCCTCGGGATCGAGCGTGAAGGCTTGCGCGCAGCCGTCTTTCAGCTTGTGCGGCGCGGGTCCGGTCATGTCCCAGCCCACCGCCTGCGCATAGACCGCGCGGATGATGCCCTTGTGCGCGACCGCCACGGTCGCGTGTCCCACGGAGGCGCGCTCGGCCAGGAAAGGCTTGAGCCGCGACTGCACCGCGCGCGGGCTCTCGCCGCCCGGCGCCTGGAAGTCGAGGCCGCGTGCCTCCCACGCCTTCATCAAGTCGCCCAGTTCGGCGCGCCGCGCGTCGAGATGCATCCCGCTCCACGCGCCCCAGTCCATCTCGGCCAGGCGGTGGTCGCTCGGCGGATCGACCGCGCCCAGCAGGCGGGCGGTTTCGACGGCGCGCACTAGGGGGCTGGTGATCCAGCGGTAGTTCCGGAACTCCGCGGGCAGGCGCCATCCCTGCACCTCGCGGCGCCCCGCCGCCGACAACGGGATGTCCTCGCGCCCCTGGACGCGGCCGATCTCGTTCCATTCCGTGGGTCCGTGGCGGACCAGGACCAAGGTCGTCATGCGGCACGCCGCCGGGCAAGCCGGCGCAGCACGCCGTCGAGCGTCCGCGCGGCAAGCGCGATGTCATGCGCCTCGCGCGTGCGCACCAGCGCGGCCGTGCGCATCGCCGCGCGGCGCGCCGGGTCGAGCAGCAGCGCGGCGATGGCGCGGGCCAGCGCGGGTGCGTCCTCGCTGCCGACCAAAAGCCCGGTCTCGCGCTCCGCCACCACGCCGCCGACGCCGCGCCCCGCCACCACCGGCAGCCCAGCCGCCTGCGCCTCCAGGATCGCCATGCCATAAGCCTCGCGCACCGCCGGCCAGACATAAAGGTCGCAGGCGGCGTAGATCGCCGGCATCGCCGCCGCCGCCCGTTCGCCAAGATACAGCACCCGGTCGCCCAGCGGCGCCAGCGCGCGCTCGACCTCCGCGCGCGCCACGCCGTCGCCCACCACGACCAGGCGCCACTTCAGCCCGTTCAGCCGTTTCAGCGCCCGGGCCAGCACCCGATAGGAATCGAGCTTGTCGCCCGGACGCATCATGCCCACGGCCAGCAGCCAGGGCTCGTCGGCTGGCAGCTGCCTGGCAAGCGCGCGGCGATGCTTCGTCCGCTGCGCGGCGGCGCGCGCGAACGGCGCGACCTCGATGAAGGGCGCGAGCAGCCGGAACAGGGCGCGGCGCTTCAGCGCTGGGCGCACGAATTCCGGGTCGACCGCATTGAGGCACAGCGCCGCGTCGGCGCCGGCGATCGCTTCGAACGCCGCCGCGTAGCCTTGCTTCCACCGCCCCGCGCGCTTGCTGGGCGCGATCGACGGTTCGACCACGAGATAGGGAATGCCGAGCGCTGTGCTGACCGCGGGGCCGAGATGGTCGGGCGCCTTGTGGTAGACGTGGTAGGTCACCCAGGCGCGCGGCCGCCCGGGCGACCGGCGCGCGCGCCACCTGCGGATCAGCATCGCGGCGGCGCGCGCGCCCTCGGCCGCGATCGCCGCCTGGACCTGTGGATCGCCCGCGCGGTCATAGGCGCGCAAGCGGCTCGCCAGCACCGGCGTGTGCCCCGCCTGCTTCAACGCGCGCAGCAGCAGCCGCGCCATCCGCCGGTCGCCGGAGGGATGCGGGTGCGTCGGCGGCTTCAGGGGCGCGTAGAAGGCGACGCGCATGATGCCTCCGCAAGCCCGAAGCGCCCGGCGATCTGTCCGAGGTTGTGCTGGAACGAGAACGCCGCGATCACGCGGTCGCGGCCGGCCATGCCCATCGCCGCGCGCCGCGCCGGGTCGCGCGCCAGCGCCTCGATCGCGCGCGCCAGCGCCGGCGGGTCGCCGGGCGGCGCCAGCAGGCCGGTCGCGCCTTCGACGATGAACTCGCCGATCGCGCCGGCGGTCGTCGCGACGCAGGCAAGGCCCTGGCTCTGCGCCTCCATCAGCACGTTGGGCAGGCCGTCGCGGTCGCCCTGGCGGTCGACCTTGCTCGCCAGCACGAACAGGTCGGCCTGGCGATAGGCCGCGATCACGCGCTCCTGCGGCTGCGCGCCGCGCCAGTCGATGCGCGCCGCCAGCCCCAGCGCCGCCGCCTGTCGCTTCAATGCCGGGGCTTCGGCCCCGCCGCCGACATGGACGAAGCGCCAGTGCAGGTCCCGGGGCAGCAACGCCAGGGCCGCGAGCAGGTCGTCATGGCCCTTCTTCGGCACGGCGCGGCCGACCGACAGGATCATCAGCGGATCGCGCGGGTCGCGGCCGTCGCGGACGGACGGCGGCCGGTCGGGCAGGGCGAAGCGCTGGGCATCGAGACCGTGATAGACCAGCGCCAGCTTCGCCGGATCGGGGGCGAGCGCGCTCAGATGCTCGAAGCCCAGCTTCGTGCAGGTGACGAGCCAGTCGAGCTCGGCCAGCTTCGCGCGCTTCTCCCATTCGGGCGTGATCCAGATGTCGCGCGCATGCGCCGAGCAGCTCCACGGCAGGCCGCGCATGACGGCAGCGTAGCGCGCGACGGATGCCGGGGTATGCAGGAAATGGGCGTGGAGGCGCCCGATGTCCGCCGGCAGCTCGGCCGCGGCGACGCAGGCCTGGCCGAAGCGCCTGACGCGGTTCGGCGTGCGGTCGCGCCGGAGGTCGGCCAGGAATTTCCCCCTGGCCGCCGCGTAGCCGGGCAGGCGCCGCGCACGCAGCCAGCCGCGGAGCACGCGCAACGGCTCCCGATGCAGGTACTCGGGCAGGTACAGGACCGGCGCGCCGATGGCGCCGTGCACGGGATGGCGGTGCGTGTCGGTGGGCCGGCGCAGCGATACCAGCACCATCTGGAGCCCGCGCGCCTCCAGCGCCGCGATCTCCTGCGCGATGAAGGTCTCGGACAGGCGCGGGTAGCCTTTCAGCACCACCGCGACGCGGGGCCGGATCGGCGGGGAAACCGGCAAGCGGATTGCGGCGATCAGCCGCCGCGCGCGGCCAGGCGGGGTTGCATGACGCGCCGCTGCAACGCCTGGCTGACCAGGCGGTTGACGTTTTCCAGGCCGTCCAGCAGGCCCGGCACGACGACCGCGGACGGCAGGCTCTGCTGCGGCAGGTGGCGCAGCGCGGTCGCCATCACCCGCGCGTCGCGCACGCCGTCGTTGATCAGCATCTTGACCAGGCCCAGCTCCTGCGCGCGGTTGGCGCGGATGAACTGCTCCAGGCGCGGCGCGGTGCGCGGCACGATGATGGCGCGCTTGTCGAAGGACAGGATCTCGCAGAACGTGTTGTAGCCGCCCATCGCCACCACGCCGACCGCGTTGGCCATCAGCTCTTCCAGCCGCGCGTCGAACGTCGTCATGTGGACGTTGCCCAGGCGCTGCGCGCGGCGCAGGAACTCGGCCTGCTGCTCGGACGGCATGAACGGGCCCAGCACGACCATCGCCGGATGCGGCATGCGCGGGTCGCCTTCGTAGGCGCGTAGCACCCAGTCCACCAGCTCCTCGCCGTCGCCGCCGCCGCCGGGCGTCACCAGCAGGTAGGGCTGGTCAAGCTGGTCCAGGTCGCGGTTGCGCGGCAGCGGCGCCTGCGGAACCGTGCGCGGCAGGTAGCCGGTATAGGTCAGCTTGCGCTTGACCGATTTCGGCAGGTCGATGCCCTCGAGCGGATCCCAGAGCTGCGGCAGGCCGTAGACCCAGATCGAGTCGTAGAGATCGCGCAGCGCCGGCAGGGCGTTCTTGCGCTCCCATTCCGGCGCGAGCTGCGCCGGCTCGTCCATCACGTCGCGCAACCCCAGCACCAGCGGCGTCCCACGCTTCTTCAGCATGGTCAGCGTGTCCTTGACCTCGCCGCGCAGGCCCAAGGGC
>JADZDN010000086.1 GCA_020851015.1 Alphaproteobacteria bacterium
CTGGGCGCGTCCACGACCGAGGCGCAGGAAAACGTCGCGCTGCAGATCGCCGAGCAGATGTCGGACTATCTGGTCAAGGGCGCGGTCTCCAACGCCATCAACATGCCTTCCATCACCGCCGAGGAGGCGCCGCGCCTCAAGCCCTACATGAAGCTGGCCGAGCAGCTCGGCAGCTTCGCCGGCCAGATCACCGAGACGGGGTTGAAGGAAGTCCGCATCGAGTACGAAGGCCACGTGGCGGCGCTCAACACCAAGCCGCTGACGGCGGTCGCGCTGGCCGGCCTGCTGACCCCGCTGATGGACTCGGTCAACATGGTCAACGCGCCGGTGATCGCGCGCGAGCGCGGCGTCGACGTGGCCGAGACGCGCCACGACCGCGCCAGCGACTACCAGACGCTGATCCGCCTCACGGTCACGTCCGACCGCCGCACCCGCACGCTGGCGGGCACGCTGTTCGGCGGCGACAAGCCCAGGCTTGTGGAGGTCGAGGGCATCGGCATCGAGGCCGAGCTGACCCCCTACATGCTCTACTGCCGCAATGCCGACAAGCCGGGGCTGATCGGCGCGCTGGGCAAGCTGCTCGGCGACAACCAGGTCAACATCGCCACCATGCATCTCGGCCGCGACCAGCCGGGCGGCGAGGCCGTCGCGCTGCTGGCGGTCGACCAGCGCCTGTCCGGCGATCTCCTGGACTGCGTGCGCGAACTGCCGCAGATCAAGCAGGCCAAGGCGCTCAGGTTCTAGGCCAGGTTTCGTCTATCGCAGGGTCGACAGGCCGACGACGCGGTCGGCGAGATCGCGCCGGCGCTGCGCCTTGCGCGCGAAGGCCATGTCCGCCGTGACCAGGCGGGCGCCCAGGCTGATCGCCAGCGCCAGATAGATGCAGTCGTATAGGGATTCGTCGAGATCGGCCGCGATTGCCAGCGATGCCGCGATGATGCCATCACAGGGATGGGTCCGGACCGGCGCGGCGCGGAGCTGGTCGAGCATCGCCGCCGCGTCGGCGAGCGTGAGCTTGCGCCGATGGACCTGTACCCACAGGACATTGCCGCATTCCACCAGCCAGAATTCGGGGGCCGAAAGAACAAGCCCGCGCAAGCCTGCCGCGACATCGCTGTCGGCTTCCGGAAGCACCCATTTCAGCGCGACATTCGCGTCGACGACGGCATCCGTCATCGCGGACGCGCGGAACCGCCGCGCCGGCGCTTGCGAAGGATTGCCGTGCCGTCGTCGAGGCTGCGGTACTTCAACCGCTGGCGCAGCGCCGCCGCCTTGTCCCAGAAGTCCTCGGCCGCGGGTTTCAGCGTCTGTTCCAGGATGAGTCGGTGCTCCGCCTCGGCGGACCGGCCGTTTCCCGCCGCGCGGATGCGCAGGCGCCGGACGATCTCGGGATCCAGGTTACGGACCGTCAACTGGGCCATATGAGTCTCTTTTGCTGTCATTGCCGTCAATGATAGCATCAATGTTTCCCCGGCGCAATTTCCGCTTCCCCGGCGAGGAGCGCTTCGTCCTCGGCAAGCAGCGCAGCTTCCTGCGCGCGGTCTAGGATTTTCGGCTATCGTGCAGGGCAGCATGTTGACCCCCGAAACGCTCGCGCTCGTCGCCGGCACGTTCTTCCTGGCCGGGCTGGTCAAAGGCGTGATCGGGCTGGGTTTGCCCACGATCTCGCTGGCGCTGCTGACCGTCTCCGTCGGACTGAAGGACGCGCTGGGCCTGCTGTTGGTGCCGTCCTTCGTCACCAATCTGTGGCAGGGCGCGGTGGGCGGCGCGCTGGGTCCGATCCTCAGCCGGTTGTGGCCGCTGCTGGCGGCGGTCTGCGTGGGCACCTGGTTCGGCGTCGGAATTCTGGCGCGCGGCGAGGCGGCGCTGCTGTCGGTCCTGCTGGGCGTGCTGCTGTGCGCCTACGCGGCGCTGAGCCTGGCGCAGTTCCGCGTGCCGCCGCCCGGACGCCACGAGGCGGCGATCGGCCCGCTCGTCGGCGCGATCAACGGCGTGCTGACCGGGATGACCGGCTCCTTCGTGGTGCCGGGCGTGTTCTACCTGCAGGCGCTGGGCCTGCCGCGCGACATGCTGGTGCAGGCGATGGGCGTGCTGTTCGCCGTCTCCAGCGTCGCGCTGGCCGTGGCGCTCAGCGACCGGCGCCTGCTGTCGGCGGACGTGGCCTGGACCTCGCTGGCGGCACTGCTGCCCGCGCTCCTCGGCATGGCACTAGGGCAGTTCCTGCGCCGCTATTTGTCGGAGGCGGGGTTCCGCCGCGTGTTCCTGCTGTCGCTGTTCGCGCTGGGAGCGTGGATCGCACTCCAGGGCCTCAAGTGATGCCGATCATCACGTGTTCCTTGAACGCCGGGCGCTGGGTCAGGCGGTCGTACCAGGCCTTGGCGTTCTTGCAGTCCGGCCGCTCGATCGGGAAGTTGAACCAGCGATAGCCGGCGAAGATGCCCAGCGCCAGGTCGGCATAGGTGAAGGCGTCGCCCGTCAGGTAGGCCTTGCCGGCGAGCTGGCGGTCGAGGATGCC
>JADZDN010000087.1 GCA_020851015.1 Alphaproteobacteria bacterium
CGCGTATTTCTCACGGTCCTGCTCATAGAGCGCCTTTACGACGGCGAAATCGTCGACCACGCGAATTCCGAGCTTGCGCGCGCAATCCTGAACGACGGCGATATCCTTGACCGGTCGCTTCCAGCTCTCGATCTCGGAACGTCCATATTGCGTGCTCAGCAGCATGCGCGTCTTGAATTCCGCGGCCTTGCGCTTGATGCGGTCGAGCAGCAGGCAAGTCACTTCCGCGCCATCGCTATTTACGCGGACAAGGCTCCTATTCTCGCTAAGGTACCAGTAGTAAGGAAAATAAGAGGCCATCAGCCGATCGACCACCAGGGAATATCCCAGCAAGTTTTTCAACGTGTCGAAGGGGTCTCTTTCGGGGACATTTCTGGGCACTGGCGAGTTGTGCAGCCGAAGGGCGCCGGACTCTACCGTGAAATAGGGCTTGGGCCGGCCGGCGACCGCGAAACTTGCGATCGTTATGTTGCCGGATGCAATGTCCAGGATCAGTACTTCCGGCTTGACGATCGGCAGCAATTGCTCGGCACGCAAGGCGATCTGATCCGTGCCGAAGCCGCCATTGCTGCCATTGACTACCGATTTACCGATCAAAGTTTCGAGCTGGGCCGGGAAGGCGTCTTCGTCCGATACTTCGGATCCCGCGGCAAATGAGGAGCCAACGACCAAAATGCCGCCCGTTCGAAGTTCACTTTTTTCGTCGTGGTTTCGCCGAATACCATGGTCGAGCGTGCTGAATACTACGCGCTTGTCGCCCGACATCCCTTCAAATCGGAGATTTGGTTTTAGCACCCATCCAAGGACCGGATCGTAGTCCGCCACGCCTCCGAAGTTCACGTGCACGACGTTTGTCTGTCGAAAATTTTCCAATCGAAAAACCGGTATACTCGAAAAAATTCGAAATGCAGCTTCCAGCAAAGGAAACGCGATCAAAAGCGACAAGCAGACGAGCAACAGATTCTTTTTCCACTCGGTCATGGCAAACCTAGCCCTTGGTCTTTCGGTCGTGACCAACTTCGAGGTTATTCATTGTCGCGGTCCATCGCCTATTCCGATAGTGCTTGCGCGATGATCGCGGACGATATTGTTCCACCCAAGCGCTGGGCGCGCTCGACCGTGTAGCCGGCCGTGGGAAAGTGCCGCGCTTCGATGATGGAGAACCCGCTCCGCTCGACCAGCGCGGTCGCTTCGCTGGGGGAGCGCAGCAGGTAAATATGATCCGGCGCAGGGCTGTTGATCGGGACATTCACGAATATCCTTCCGCCAGGTACCAAGGCGCGATGCAGATTCGCCAATGCGACGTCCGGACGTTCGAGGTGCTCGAGCACCTCCGAGATGACGATGAGATCGAAGCCGGCATCGCTTGCCGGCGGATCCAGGATATTCGCCACCCGGAGGTCCGTCGGCTGCGCCAACCCAAGTTTCCGTAGCGCCGCGCGCGTGCTGACGATGGACGTCGCGCTCACGTCCCAACCGGAAACAGCGGCACATCGCCCTTCGCGCACGGCCAAGCCAAGCAGCAGTCCATGACCAGGTCCGATCTCCAGCAGGCGCGCACCGGCCGAGGATTCGGGCAGGAATACCCGTCGGTAGAAGTCGATGGCCGATGCGTGGTTCACCCAAAGTGCCTGGGAAAGCAGCAGACCGCGCAGGTACCGGTCCATGAACTCGGCATCGTCGTACACCAGGCGCTGGACCTGCGCGAAATCCGCGTATCGGTACCGTCCATTGCGGCGAAACTCGACTTCCTCCTCCTGCAGCTTTGCGCACATCCATCGATAGTCGGCGCACAGTCGACGGGTATCGTCGTCTTCCAGTTCCAGGATCATGCGCGAGATCACTTCCGAACTCTCCAGGACAGGACCGCTTCGGTCCTTGACGCTGCGGCGTAGAAAATTCTCGTGCTCGGGCCAGGATTGCAGGACGGCGCGAACGATCTGCAAAAGCTTCGGATATTGCTCGCCAACGAGCTCTTCGCCATCGCTTGGCACGCTCGACCTCTATGCAAATCGACCGGTTTCACCCAATAAGATCAATTCTATCATAGCGCACCAAGTGTTGCGAACGCCAAACGTAATGCCTATGCTCGCGACCAACGCTGCTCGGCTGGCAGAGATTTTGCGCCCATCGGCCTATGCTCTTGGAGATTTCGCGTCGTGGATGCCCCATCGATATACCAGAAATTGACACCCGTGTTCCAAGAGGTGTTCGACGACGTCGATCTCGTGCCGGGGCCCGCATTGTCGGCCAAGGATGTGCCGGAATGGGACAGCTTGAACCACATCCGGCTGGTCGTTTCGATCGAGACGGCGTTCAAGATCAAGTTCACCGTCGGCGAGATCACGGCGATGAAGAACGTGGGCGACCTGGTCGCCCTGATCCAGAAAAAGGCATGAACCTCGCACCCTCCGCAGCGCAGAAGGCGCTGGCGTCAATCGAGGCGGGTCAGCGCACATCGCTTGCGTTTGCGGTGAGCGCGGATGAGATGGCGGCGTTCGCCGCTTTGTCGGGCGACTACAACCCCCTGCATTCGGACGCCGCCTTCGCCGCCGCGAGGGGGTTCGCGGGACGAGTCGTCTATGGCGCGCTGCTCGTGGCCAAGCTTTCGCGGTTGATCGGCATGGAATTGCCGGGACGCGACGCATTGTGGACCGGATTGGATATCCAGTTCGTGGCACCCCTCCTGGTAGGCGAAGAAGCGGTGCTCGAAGCGGTTGTCGCCCAGGTTTCGCCGGCCACGAAATCAATGGTGCTACAGGTCAGCGTGAAGCGAAACGACCGCGTGCTTGCACGCGGCAAGGCAAGCGTAAGCATGCGCGATGGCGCCTAGGGCTTTCCTCGTCAGCGGCGGATCCGGGGACATCGGCGCCGCGGTCTGCCGCCGGTTGGCGGCACTGGGCTACCAGCCGTTGGTCGGATTCGCGCGCTCGGCGCAGAAGGCGACCCAGATCGCAGCCGAAAATGGCGGAATCGCGCTGGAACTGGACCTGTCCAGCACGCAAAGCATCGCCGCCGCCCTTGCGTCGCTGGAACATGGCGCTCTGGAGCTTCGCGGCGTGGTCCTGGCGGCGTCGCCGCCGCCGCGTATCGGACCGTTCGCCCAGATTCCCGCCGATGAAATGGCGGCCCAGTGGACAGTGAATGTCGCCGCCCCCCAGCAATTGCTGGCGGGACTGGTGCGCCAGCACTTCCGCCGCGCGCGGCGTGGCACGGTGATCGGAATCCTCAGCGAAGCGATGGGCGACGCATCGAAACCGGCAATGAAAGGGATGGGCGCGTATATCATTGCGAAGCACGGCATGGCCGGCATGCTTCGGGTCCTGGCGGCCGAGCATTCGTGGCTGCGCGTGGGAACGGTCAGTCCGGGCTTCACGGAAACGCGCATGCTGCGCGCGTTCGATGAGCGCTTTCTCGAGCTCCAGCGCGGCCGCGCCGCTTTTCGTCAGCCCGAGGATGTCGCCGCGGAGATCGCCGGGACGATCGAAAGCTTCGAGTCGGGAGCGGGCGATGAGCGCAGCGCTGCTTCGTGATCTTGCCTGGCTGCCGCGCCCGCCGGCCGATTTTCGCGACCAATTGCGCGCGATCGCAGGCGAGGACGACGAGCGACCGGGCGATCGGCTGCGATACCTGGCCGGCCACGCGCTCAATCTCAACCATACCGCGGCACTGGCGAGCCTGGTGGATCGACTGCGCGCGAAAGGCGCGGAACTGGCGCCGCTGAAGCCGTTGCGCCTCGCGCTTGTCGGGAACGGCACGCTTTCGTTCATCGCACCCGCATTGAAGGTCGGCGCGGCCCGGTTCGGCTTCGCGCTGGAGGTGATCGCGGCCGACTATGGAACGGCAATTCAAGAGGCGTTGGGTCCCGATTCGCAGCTCAATCGCGCGAAGCCCGATTTCGTATTGCTGGCCATGGATTGGCGCGATCTTCCGTTGCGATGCGCGCCGGGGGATATGGCTGCGGCGGAGGCGGCCGCCGGCGAGGCGATCGGAACCCTCAGGTCGATGAGCAAGGCTATCAAGGACGCCTGCGGCGCGACGGTGATCTTCCAGACCGTCGCGCGCCCTGCCGAAGCCCTATTCGGAAGTCTGGATTTTCGCGTCCCCGGAACCGCGCGGCAGGTAGCGGATCGGTTCAACCGCGATCTCGTGAGCAGCATCCAGGGAACGACCGACTTGCTCCTCGATGTCGCCGGTCTCGCGGAGACGGTCGGGCTGGCGGACTGGCACGACCCGGGGCAATGGCACCTGGCCAAACTGCCGTTCGCGCAGGACTTCGTGCCGCTTTATGCCGACCACGTGGCGCGCCTACTGGCGGCGGCACGCGGCGTCAGCCGTCGCTGCCTCGTCCTTGATCTCGACAACACGCTCTGGGGGGGCGTGATCGGCGACGATGGGCTCGCGGGCATCGACATCGGCCATGGGTCGCCCGTCGGCGAAGCCCATCTCGGCGTGCAGTCCGCCGCGCTTAGCCTGCGCGAGCGGGGCATCGTGCTCGCGGTGTCGTCCAAGAACGAGGATGCAACCGCGCGCTCGCCGTTCCAACAACACCCGGACATGCTGCTGCGCGAGTCGCATATCGCGGTATTTCAGGCCAATTGGAAGGACAAGGCAGCGAATATCCGCGCGATCGCGCAGACCCTGGCGCTAGGGTTGGATGCCTTCGTGCTGCTCGACGACAATCCGGTCGAGCGCGCCCAGGTGCGCCAGGCTTTGCCCGAGGTCGCGGTGCCGGAATTGCCCGAGGATCCGGCGCTCTACGCGCGCGTGCTGTTGGCGTCCGGTTATTTCGAAGCGACCGCGTTCTCGGTCGAGGATATCGCCCGGGCCTCCTACTATCAGGCAAACGCCACCCGCGCAGCCATGCTCGAAACCTCCGGCGATTTGGATGCCTTCTTGGCGTCGCTGGGAATGGCGATCGTTTTCAGCGCCTTCAACGAGATAGGGCGAGAAAGAATCGCGCAGCTCATCAGCAAGTCCAACCAGTTCAACCTGACCACGCGGCGCTACTCGGCCGCGGAAGTGGATGTGCTGGGACGCGACCCCAACGTGCTTACGCTTCAAGTCAGACTGACCGACCGGTTCGGCGACAACGGCATGATCAGCGTCGTCATCTGCCGCAGGGACGGTAGCGTTTGGGAGATCGACACATGGCTGATGAGTTGCCGCGTACTGGGTCGCAGGGTCGAGGAAGCGGTGCTTCAGGAACTCGTGCGTCAGGCGCGACGCGCGGGTATCTCCCTTCTTCGCGGCATCTATATCCCGACGGACCGCAATGCCCTGGTGAAGGATCACTACAGCAAGCTTGGCTTCGTACTCGAACGCTGTCATCCGAGCGGCCGCAGCGACTGGATCCTCGACGTCGAGCAATTTCCGCTCATCGACCTGCCGCTCCGGCCGCAGTGGGCGGAGGCAATCGATTCGATCGGCCAGACCGGGCGCTAGAAGTCGAAATAGACGAACTTGCCGGAGCTTCCCTGGCTCACGGTTATGGCCAGCACCCAACCCAGCGCGATTGCCACCCAGGTCAGCTCCGAACGAGCACGGCGCACCACTACCCGGATGCGACGATAATCATCGAATCGGTGGAATGCCGCGAACACCGCGATCAGCAGAATGGGAAACAGGTTGCGCTGCGCGAACGGAGCGACCTCGGCCCAATCCTGCAGAAACGGCGCCAGCATGACATCGGCGGCCTTGCCCAGGCTTCCGGCCCGAAAGAAGCAGATGCTGGCGAGGAACGTCATCATGGTCAGCATCCACGCGACCGTGTCCGGCAGTTGCGGCATCCTGGCACGCCGCCAGGCGAACTCGACCGACATGGCCAAGCCGGTAATGGCGCCGAACATGATGAAATTCCAGCCCGCTCCATGCCAGATGCCGGAAACCAGGAAGGTGATGTTCAACGGCAATGCGACGGTCAGGAGGAAGGTCGGCCATTTGCCCGCGCGGGTGCGAACGGCGTAGCGCATCGTCGCCAGCGAGATCGGCGTATAGATGTAGTCGGTCAGGAATCGGGTCAAGGTCATGTGCCAGCGCCGCCAGAGGTCGCTGATCGACCGCGCGGTATAGGGCTGACGGAAATTTCCGGGCAGGCGAACGCCCAGCATGCCGGCCAGGCCGATGGCCATGTCGGTATAGCCGCTGAAGTCGCAATAGATCTGCACCGCGAACCCGATGATGGCGAGGATCGCCTGGGGTGCGTCGGGCGATCCCGCCTGGCCAAAGACCTGGGTGACGATATCGGCGATCTGGTCGGCAAAAACGAGCTTCTTGACGAGGCCGAGCGTGAAGATCGCCAGGGAAACGGTGAAATGCGCTCGCCTGGCCGAGATGGGCCGCTCCAGCTGGGGCACGAGTTCGTACGGGCGCAGGATCGGTCCCGCGATCAAGTGCGGGAAGAACAGCACATAGCCAAGGATCGTCGTCGGCGCCCGGTCGGGCGGAAACTTGCCATTGTAGACATCCATGAGATACGCCGCGAGGGTAAACGTCATGAACGACACGCCCAGCGGCAAGGGCACATTCAGCAGCGGCGGATGCACGCCCAACAGCGGACCAACGACGTCCCTGGATATGAAATCCGTGTACTTGTATACGAGAAGCGGAATGCAAAGCAGTGCGATGGCGCCGAGTGCATATCGCCAGCGGATGACGGGTTCGCGCGCCCGATCCACAAGACGGCCACCGCCGTATGCAATCCCCATCAAGAGAAATGGCAACCAGATGTATTCCGGTTTCCACCAGGTGTAGAAAATCGTGCTGCCAAGAATGATGAGGTAGATTCACCGCTGCCTGGGGACCACAAAATGGAGACTCAAGTACGCGGCGAAGAAAACAAAAAAACGGGTGAACTAAAGAGCACGCTGCGGAGTCCGTTCGACGATGTCCTGGCGATGGGATGTTAGCATGGTTCCGATGGGTTGCCCTTGGCCCGGCCGGGAGATAGGCCGAGCGCCATGCCATAGTCGTCCGCCAAATGCAATTGAAATCCCGCTCGTTGAGCTGACCGTGCTACTACCCGTTGCGACGGCCGCGTGTCTGGACTATGGGAGCGCTGCGATATCCAGGCTCGTCCGGTTCCATTGACGGGATCTTTCATGCAGAAACACAAGCAGTTCCTGCTCTCGGCCGTTCTGTGCGCCGCCTCGATCTTGGTCTCGATCGGACTGATCGAGGGAATCCTGCGCGTGAAGAACAGCGCAATGACGAACTACGACATCGAGATGTGGCGCTATGCCAAGGAGCTGAAGGTCAAGAGTGCCGACCCCGCGATCGACTTCGAGCATGTTCCGAACAAATCCGCCGTGCTGCAGCAGGTCCCGATTCGCCTCAACGGCCTGGGCCTGCGGGGGGCCGCGCTGCAGGAGCCGCGGGCTGGAGAGCGTCGGATACTGTTCCTGGGCGGATCCATCGCATTGGGCTGGGGAGTGCCCGAGGAGCAGACCGTCGAGATGCAGCTGCAAGCCCGGCTGACTGCCGCGGGCCAGCCGACCCAAGTGCTCAACGCGGGGATCGGCAATTTCAACGCCGAGCGCTACGTGACGCGGTTTTTCAAGCAGCTTACCGAGGTGAAGCCGACGGATATCGTCGTGCTCTATTTCCTGCGCGATGCCGAGAATCTGCCTCCGGGGGGCGGGAATTTCCTGCTGCGCAACAGTCAACTGGCGGTAACCCTATGGATCGCGTTCCATCGCCTGTTCGACCGATCGGGCGCGGAAAGCCTCGTCGATCACTATCGCGGCGTCTATACGCAAGATTCGCCTGGCTTCATCACGATGCAGCAGCAACTCAAGAAGCTGGCCGCCTACAGCAAGGAACGCGGCATCCGGCTCTATTTCGCGATGACCCCGGACGTGCACAATCTCACCGATTATCCGTTCGCCTTCATTCACGACATGATGCGGAACATCGTCGAGACGGACGGCTATGTATACATCGATCTGTTGCCTTCGATGACCGGGCTTCGGCCCGAGGACATCTGGGCGATGCCAGGCGATCCGCACCCAAACGCGCTGGGGCATCGACGAATGGCGGATGCCATCCTCCCGTTCCTGCTGGCTCCCCCGAAATAGCCCGAACAGACCCGGCTGCGGTTGGTTGCGGGAGGAATGCCATGGCGCATGCGCGCCTGTCGCGGCGGAACTTATTGTCCGCCGGCGCTGCCATTTGCACGACCGCCGTCGCCGCTACCCCGGGTTGACGCCAAAACCTACAGCGGCGAGGTGCCGTGGCAGCCCGGCACGGCCAATGTTCCAACGGCGATCGAGCCAGGACCGCTCGCGTTCTTCACGCCCGAGGAAGCAGCCTTCATCGACGCCGCCGTCGGCCGGCTGATCCCCGCCGACGCGCTTGGCCCCGGCGCGAAGGAAGCGGGCGTGACGCAATTCCTCGACCGGCAGCTCTCCGGTCCCTACGGCGCGGCGCAGACCTGGTACATGCAGGGTCCCTGGCGAGACGGCGAGCCCACCCAGGGCTACCAGACGCGGCTGATCGGCAGGTCATGGGTCCGCGCGGCGTGGTGCGCCGCCACCGGGTTGGCGAAGACGTAGGCGCCGTCGCCCAGGGGCGCGATGACCAGGCGCTCTGGCGCGGCCAGCAACGCAATACCGCCTCGGCGCTCCGCGTCATCCGAGCAGAATCGCGCGCACCGCATCGTCGAGCGAACGCGCCGCGGCAACGATCCGCTCCCGCTCCCGTCGCACCAGGTCGCCGTCCTTGCGCAGATGATCCCGGGCGTCCCGTAGCAGCCTGTCCACCTCGGCGGGCGCCACGCCGCCTCGCGTGGTGCGCGTCCGCACGAACATCTCGGCGTCAAGGTTGTCCTTCAGAAACGCCTCGGTGATGGGCAGCTTCCGACCGAGCGTCTCCATCGCCGCGCGATCGGCGTGCGCCAGCGTCACTTGTCGCGGCAGCAGCTTTTCACCGACGCAGATGCGCACCAGCCTGGCCACGAAGTGATGGGTCTGCCGGAACGAAAGTCCCGTCTCCCGCACGATGGCGTCGGCCAGGTTGCTCGCCGTGCACCAACTGTCGCGGACGAGCTGGCGCATCCGATCGTCGTGCACGATCAGGCCCTCAAGCGCCCCGCCCATCAGGTCGAGCATCTTGACGGTCGTTTCGAAGGCCTCGTCGATGACCGGCAGTTCCCTGATCGCCTGGTCGCCGGTGCCTTCCGCGCGGAATGTCGCCAGCGCGGTCGAGAGCCAGGTGACGGCGCCGCCGGCGGCATGCTTCACGGTCTCCAAGGCGGCCGAGTTCTTTTTCTGCGGGAAAATGCTGCTGGTGCCGGCATAACCGTCATCCAGCTCCACCAGGCCGAATTCGGCCGTCGACCAGACGTGCAGATCGGTCGCCAGGTCATTCAGGTCGCACATGATGTAGGAAAGCGTGGCGATCGCTTCCGCCGCGTAGTAGGCCTCGCGGCCCAGCCGGGAGTTGTCGATGATGCCGGAGAAGCCGAGCAATTCGGTCGTGCGGCTTCGGTCGAGCGGCCACGCGCTGCCCGAGAGGCCCACCGTGCCGAGCGGATTCAGATTGACCCGGGCGTAAGCCTCGAACAGGCGGACGATGTCGTCGTGAAACCGCGTGCAGAAGCTCAGCAGATAGTGGCCGAATACCCAGGGCTGGGCATGCTGCATATGCGTGTAGCCTGGCATGATCGTGCCGGTATGCCGCTCGGCCAAGGCGAGCAGGGCAGCCTGGAATTCGACGGCCTGCGCGGCGACCTCCAGCAGGTGGCGCCGTTTGAACAGTCGGCGCACGGTCGCCCCTTGGTCGATCCGGCTCCGGCCGGTATGCATCCGTCCGCCCACGTCCTCGCCGACCCTGGCGAACAGGTAGGACTCGACCTGCAACAGCAGCGTGCCCTTGACCGGATCGACGGGAAAGTCTTCCGGCGCGATGCGCCGGATCTCCTCCAGCACGCCCAGGATGGCCCTGCCGGCCTCGCGCGTCAGTATTCCTTGCTCCACCAGCATGACGGTGTGCGCGCGATCGACCATGGTGAATTCCTGGAAATGCCGGAGCTCGCGCTTGAGCAACGGGAGCTGGGAAAGCCGCGTGAACCGCTCGGCTGGCGGCTTGCTCAGTCGGCCTTCCGACATCAGACCGTGGGCGGCATGCTGTGTCATGGCGAAAACCCCGATTCGCGAGCGATGCGCCGCGCTGCGCGCGGACCGGCTGGCGCATCGAATTGACTCGTCCGGCCTGCACTCCTAGTGTTGACGATGCTACGCGCTCGTTGCCGATTCAACGAGCCCGTGCCCCGTCGAGGACAATCCTCGAGACCGCCCCGGGACCGCATATCGCCGACGGAGGATGGCATGACCAGCCAAAGGCGCGCAGTGTTCGCAGCATCGATCGGCGCCGTGCTGGGCGTTCTGGCGATGTTGCTCCATTTCCCGGCCGCGGCCGCCGATCCGAAGCCCCGCGTCGGCGATTCGATGATCATCGGCATCGTCGGCGATCCCGGAATCCTGAATGGCGCGATCAGCTCGAACTTCGTCGAGAAGATCGTGTCGAGCAACGTGCTCGGCATGCTGATCCGCCTCGACCGGTCGTTCAAGCCCGTGCCCGACCTCGCCAAGTCGTGGACCATCTCGGACGACGGGCTGACCTACACGTTTGCCTTGCGCGAACAGGTCAAGTGGCATGACGGCGCGCCGCTCACGTCGGCCGACGTCAAGTTCACGATCGAGGAGGTGATTTTCCCGCTGCATACGCGGGGCGGCACCTACAAGTCGATCATCGACAGCGTGGAGACGCCGGATGCGCGCACGGTGGTCCTGCGGCTCAAGGCGCCGTTCGGCCCGCTGATGAACGCCCTCGGCTACGACGTCTACATCCTGCCGAAGCACCTCTACCAGGGCACCGACATCAAGAACAATCCGTACAACGCCAAGCCGGTCGGAACCGGCGCGTTCAGGTTCGTGGAATGGAAGAAAGGGTCGCATATCGTTCTCGAACGAAACCCGGACTTCTTCGTGAAGGGGCAACCCTATCTCGACCGCCTGGTGTTCCAGGTAATCCCGGATGCCGCCGCGCGCGTGCTGGCGCTGGAATCCGGCGACATCGACTATCTCTCCTACCAGTCGTTGCCGTCGTCGTCGGTGCCCCGGCTGAAGACGAATCCCAAATTGACGGTTTCGCTCGACGGATTCGAATCGTTGGCCTCGATCGAGATTCTTACCCTCAATCTGGACAATCCCGTGCTGAAGGATGCGCGGGTGCGCCAGGCGCTTGCCTACGCCATGGACAAGCAGGCCATTGCGGACAAGGCCGATTACGGCATCGGCAAGCCCGCGACGGGGCCGATATCCTCCCAGACGTCCTGGGCCTACGAGCCGAACGTCGAGAAATACGCGCCGAATGCGGCCAAGGCCGCGAAGCTGCTGGACGAGGCCGGCTACCCGCCAAAGGCCGACGGCGCGCGCTTTACCCTGCGTCTGGTCGCCGATTCCGGAATCGAGCTCAACCGGAAGGCGGGCGAGATCCTGAAGGAACAATTGGCCCAGGTCGGCGTCCGCGTGGACCTGCAAATGGTGGAACGCAACGTCATGCTCGACCGCGTCTACGTCAAGCGCGACTTCGACATGAATGCGCACGGCTTCTCCACCGGCGCCGATCCGGCGATCGACGTCTCGCGGCTCTACGTTTCGACGAACATCCGCCCCGTGAACTTCACCAACGGTTCCGGCTACCGGAATCAGGCGGTTGACGATCTCTTTGCCGCCGGACAGAAGGCGTTCAAGCTCGAGGAACGCGCCGCCGCCTATCGCAAGGCCCAGAAAATCCTGACCGACGACCTGCCCGTGATCTGGCTGGTGGAGTACGGCATCGTCGGCGCGTGGAACAAGAAGCTCCATGGGCTGCATAGCTGGAGCGCCTACTCCTACTACCAGTTCTGGGATACCTGGTCGGACAACGGCAAGGCGGTTCAGTAACCGCCGGCTAGCGTCCCCGCGACGGGGCCTTCGCGGCCCAGCGCGGCGCGCACCAGCGCCATGGTTTCCGCCAGATCGGGCAGCATGGCGAGCCCCTGGATCCGCGCCGTCAGCGTCGGACCGCACTGCTGAAGATATTCGCGGCACGCTTCGGCGAAGCGCGCCGATACTTCCGCCTGCTCCAGGTTGCGGAACGGCTTGTCGATGACGTCGTGCCCGCCGTTCTTCCACGCGACGGTTATTTTCGCCCGCCGACGCGGCATTGCATCGCTGCCTGCTATCCTGATCCTTGGATACCAGCGCCGCACCGCGGAATCGTCGAGCCAATCCGCCGGCATGCGCACCCGTTCGGGATCGCGCCCCGCCAGGACGAGCGAAAGCGCAAAGCACGCGCTGAATTTCGCCTCGAACGGGTCCCGCGGGTCCGTTAGCCCGACCAGTTCGGCGGTGGGCGGGATCATCTCGACCAGGATGGCGTCGACTTCCGCGAGGCGTCCGGCGAATTCGCGGACGAAATGGCGGATACCCTCCAACGGCTCGAAGCAGCCCAGGCAAAGCGGGTAGCGCTTGAAGAAGTTGCGCATGATCGCCCAGCGCTCGCCGAGACCATCCAGCAGGATTGCGCGGATTGCCGCCGAGTCCGGCGCCGCTTGCTCCGTCGGCGCATGCCTGCCCGGCTGCGCCAGCGCCGCCAGGAACCCTCTGTCGCCTTCGATCGATCGATCCGCCGCGCGCAGGCCGAGCCGCGCCAGTTTTGCTGCCCTGACGCCGCGCTCGGCCGCGAAGCCCGAGTGCAGATGCTTGATCCCGACCGCCTTGTTGGCGATGTCTTCCCACAGGCCGCTGGCCGAGGTCGCGGCGATGCCCAGCGCGTTCGCGGTTTCGTCCGGGCCCAGCCCATAGACGGCCGCGCTCGCCGCGGCCGCGGCCACCGCGCCGCAGGTGCCCGTCGCATGGAAGAAATGGTAGTGGCGGTGACCCGCGGCGATGCTGAGCCTGATGCCGATTTCGTAGCCGACGGCAACGGCGGCCAGCACACGCTTGCCTGATGCCGCGCTCTCGGCCGCGGCCGCCAAGGCGGCAGCGACGACGACAGACCCCGGATGCATCGACGTGTCCTGATGCACATCGTCGATCTCGTGCACCGCCGAAAGCACGCCCAGGAGAAGCGCTTCGCCCTCGGCGCCTTGCGCCGTCGGCGGCTGCGCGCGGCGCGGACCGAGATAGCGGCCAAGCAGTTCACCGGTGCCGCTGCGCGCGCCGTGCAGGGCGGCGTGCAGGTGGTCCGCCACGCACAGCGCCGCCCGCGCCTCGGCATCCGCGGGCAGCGGCATTCCGGCGGTGCGGCAACCGAAGGCAGCCCATTCATTCGCGATCGTCATGCGCCTCCGTCGGTCAGGCGTAGAGATGGCAGGCGACATGCTGGCCCCGCGCCACCTCGCGCCATTGCGGAACTTCCCGCGAGCATATCGCCATCGCCTTGGGACAGCGCGGGTGAAGGTAGCATCCCGCGGGCAGGGCGACCGGCGACGGCGGCTCGCCGGCCATCAGCATTCTTTGCCGTGCGCGCGCCCTGGCCGGATCGGGCAGCGGCACGGCCGACACCAGCATCTGCGTGTACGGGTGCATCGGCGAGGCGATCACCGCGGCCGCCTGGCCGACCTCGAACAGCCGGCCGAGATACATGACGCCGACGCGGTCGGCGACCGTGCTGACGACCGCCAGATCATGGGTGACCAGCAGAACCGACAATCCCGTCTCGGATCGCAGCCTCTGGATCAGCCCCAGGATTTGGGCGCGCGTCGACATGTCGAGCGACGAGACCGGCTCGTCGGCGACCAGGACTCGCGGCTGGGCCGCGAGCGCGCGGGCAAGCACGACGCGCTGGCGCTGACCGCCGGAGAGCTCGTGGGGATAGCGATCCAGGAAATCCGTCCCCGGGAACAGGCCCATCAGTTCCAGCAGCCGGATGGACAGTACTTCGGTCTCCTCCGGTCGGCAGATGCGATGGTTGACCAAGGGCTGGGCCAGCGCCTGCTGGACGAGCTTGCGGGGATTGAGCGAGGAGGAGGGGTCCTGGAAGACCATCTGCGCAAGGGGCAGCATGCCGTTGGCATGCAGGCGCGACGCAGGATCGTCGCCGCCGATCCTGATGTCGCCCGCCGTCGGCTTCTCCAGCCCGGCGACGAGCCTCCCGAGACTCGATTTTCCGCTGCCGCTCTCGCCGACCAGCGCGAATATCTGCCCGGCTTCAAGCTCGAACGAGACATCGTTGACCGCATGCACCTTGCCGCGCCCGCCGAAGGCGCCTCCGCGCGCGGCAAACTCCTTTCTCGCGCCGCGCACCTTCACCTCGCCCGCGGCTGACCCGGGCGCGATCGCTTGCGGCACATGGCGGCTCACTTCGACCGCCGGGCTCGGCCCCGTTCCGCCCGCGTGCCAGCATCGCACAAGATCTGCGCCATCCCTCGCGATCGGCGGGATTTGCGCGCGACAGACATCGGTGGCGCGGGGGCAGCGGGGATGGAAGCGGCAGCCTGCGGGCGGATGGCGGGGATCGGGCACTTCGCCGCCGATGGTAAGAAGCCCCGCGCGACGATCGAGCGGGATGACGCACTGGATCAGGCCCTGGGTATAGGGATGCTGCGGCCGGGCAAAGAGCCGCTCGGCACGGCCGTGCTCGACCACCTGGCCGGCGTACATCACGTAGACGCGGTCGGCGAGCTCGGCCACCAGGCCGAAGTCATGCGTGACGAACACGAGTCCGCAGGCGGTTTCCTTCTGGATTGTCCGGATCAGCTCGACGATCTGCGCCTGCACCGTGACGTCCAGCGCCGTCGTCGGCTCGTCGAGAATCAACAGCTTCGGCCGCCGCGCGATCGCCATGGCGATCATCACGCGTTGGCGCATCCCGCCGCTGAGCTGATGCGGATAGGACCCTGCGACGCGCAGCGGATCGCCGATGCCAAGGTCGCGGAGCAGCCCGGCGACGCGTTGCCCCACGGGCGTTGCGGCGGCGAAGGCGGCGCGGCCCGACAGGGCCTCGGCGACCTGCGCGCCGGCCGTGAGCAATGGATTGAGATAGGTCATGGGATCCTGGAACACGTATCCCACCGAGGCGCCGCAGATGGCCCGCCGCGCCGCCGGCGCCAGCGTTTCCAGGTCCACCCCATCGAACACCACGCGCCCCGCCGCCTTGCCGCCCGGCGGTGGCAGCAGCCCGAACAACGAACGCACCGTCACCGACTTGCCGCAGCCCGACTCCCCGACCAGGCAGACGACCTCGCCGGCCCGAACCTCCAGGTCCACGCCCTCCACGACGCGCACCGCCGCTCCGCCGGCATGGGGAAATTCGACCGCGAGCCCCTGCACGCTGAGAAGCGGCGGCGGGCCGGTCAACTCGGCCTGCCCTTCTGCCGGGGATCGAGCAGGTCGTTGAGCCCGTCGCCTAGCAGGTTGAAACCGAGGGTGGTCAGCAGGATCGCCGCGCCGGGGAACACGGCCATCCACCACGCCTGGTTCAGGAAGGGTTGGGCAATGAACAGGAGTTGCCCCCAACTCACCATGTCGGGATCGCCCAGGCCGAGAAAGCTCAGGCTTGCCTCGGTCAGGATCGCGCTCGCGATCTGCAGCGATCCGTTGACGATCACGGGCGGCATGGCGTTGGGCAGGATCTCGCCGAAGATCAGCGCGCCACGGGAGGCGCCGGCCAGGCGCGCGGCGGCGACAAAGTCCTGATCGCGCAGCTTCAGGAATTCCGCGCGGATGATCCGCGCCGTGCTCGGCCAGCTCAGAAGCGCGATCACCAGAACGATCTTGACCAGCGACGGGCCGAAAAGCGCGACGACCAGGATCGCCAGGAAGAACTGCGGCACTACCTGGAATGCCTCGGCGATGCGCATGAAAACCTCGTCGACCCTGCCTCCCGCGAAGCCGGCGAGCGCACCGACGACAATCCCCAGGACGGCGGAAACGGCGGCGGCGGCTATTCCCACCACCAGCGATACGCGCGCCCCGTTCGCCACCCGGGCCAGCATGTCGCGGCCAAGGTCGTCGGCGCCCAGCAGGCAGCCCGGCCCCGGCGGGCAAAACGGCCGGCCGTCCATCGCCGATGGGGATCCCGTCAGCAACGGGCCCACGATGCCGCCCAGGGCAGCCAGCAGAACGACCGCCAGGCCAAACGACGCGGCGTGACTGCGGGCAATGCGTGCAAGCGTCGCGGCTGCCATGTGCTCGCGCCCCGCCCGTGCCTAGCTGTATCGAATCCGCGGATCGACGATCGCGTAGATGATATCGGTCAGCAGATTGACGAGGATCACGGCGATGGACACGGTGAGGATGATGCCGACGATCAGCGGGTAGTCGCGCGCGAGCACCCCGTCGTAGAGCAGCCGCCCCATGCCCGGCCAGGCAAAAACCACCTCCACCAGGACCGACCCCGACAGCATGGTGCCCACGCTCATGCCCACGATCGTGATGACGGGCAGGAGCGCGTTCGGCAGGGCGTTGCGCGACATGACGACCGCTTCCGGCAGTCCCTTCGCGCGCGCGGTGGTCATGTAGTCCAGGCGCACGACCTGCAGCATGCTGGCCCGCGTCATGCGGGTGCTGAGCGCCAGGAACCGCATTCCGAGCGCGGTCGCGGGGAGCGCGAGATGCCACAGCACGTCGGAAACGCGCGCGAGCCCCTGCGTCGGCGCGCGCAGGCTCAGCATGCCTTGCGTGGGGAACCAGCCGAGCTTCAGGGCGAAGGCGATGATCAGGAGCTGCCCCAGCCAGAACACCGGCACCGACCATCCGACCAGCGCCACGCCGGAAAGGAGGAAGTCCCCGGCCGAATTCGGAAAGCGCGCGGCGAGGATGCCGAGGACGATTCCCGTCGTGATGAACAGGGCGAGGGCGGGAACCATCAACAGCAGGGTCGCGGGGATCCGGTCCACGATCAGCGCCATGACCGGTTCGCGGTAGCGGTACGACTGCCCCAGATCGCCCCGGACGATTTTCGCCATGTAGCGGGCGTATTGGGTCGCCAGGGGCCGGTCCAGGCCATACTCCTGGCGCAGACGCGCGAGCTGCTCGCTGCTGATGTCGCCCTCGCCGGTGATGAAGGTCAGCGGGTCGCCCGGCGCCAGGTGCACCATCGCGAAAACGGCCGTGACCAGCAGCCAGATCGTCGGCAACGCGAACAGCAGTCGCCTTGCGGCGAACGTCGCAAGGGCTTTCAGGCACCGCTCCCGGAGGCGTTCCGCGCCAGGATGGCGTCGACCGCCGAATCAAGGCCCTTCGCGGCATTGCGCTGGCGGTCCGCCTCCGCGCCGACCCGCTTCATGTCCCGCTCCAGCGCGATGCGCGCGGACTGGATCTGCGCCCGCACCTGGTCGGGCGCCGGCGAGCCCTCGACCACGTTTCGGGCGGTCAATGACTGGCGCGGATCCATCGCCGCCCGGATCGCGGCGCGGCTTACGCCCAGCGACCGCCCCAGCACCTGCGATGCGACGCGGTCGATATGTTCGGGGGTCAGTTCCTCGGGCTTCAGATCGGACCCCACCGCTTCCCGCACGAGGTGGGCGACGACCTGATGCGCCTCGCGCCACGAGATCTTCGCCTGCTGCGTCAGCATCGCGGCCAGATCGGTCGCCTGGGTCCAGCCATGCGATGCCGTTTCCGCCAGGCGGTCGACATTCACCGTCATGGTCGAAATCATGCCCGCGAGCATGGCGACCATGTCTTCGAGCTCGTCCAGCGTCTCGTAGAACTGCCAGGGACCCAGGAGCGTGTCCTCGAGCCCGTCCGACTCCATCTTCAGAAGGGCGAACACGCCGCTGAGCCTGCCCAGCGCCAGCGACGCCTGGCCGCGAATCCACGACAGCGCCCATGAGTTCTTCTTCTGCGGCATGATGCTGCTGGTGCTGCAATAGGGATCGGCCAGATCGACGAACTTGAACTCCGTCATGGTCCACAGGTAAAGGTCGCTGGCGATGCTCAGCGCGTTCGACATGCAGATCGTGGCCACGCTGTGCGCGTGCAGCAGCGAATCCAGGTTCACGACCGCGTCGCGCGTGTTCGTCTGGACGCCATCGAATCCCAGCAGCTCGGCCGTGCGGCGGCGCGAGATCGGAAAGGTCGATCCGGTCATGATCCCGGAACCCGACGGGCTGCTTGCGGCTTCGTCGTCGACCTGCAGTCCGCGCGTCAAATCGCGCGCAAGCGGCGCCTCCCAGGACAGCAGCATATGCGCCAACGAGGTGCACTGGGCGTGCTGCCCGAGGCTGTAGGCGGGCATGACCGTGTCGACATGGCGCGCCGCCAGATCGAGCAGGGCCGATCGAAGGCGATTGACCTCGGCCAGGACCGTGGGGAGCCGGTTGCGGAGATTGTACCGCCACGCGACCGCGTCGAGATCGCCCGAGCTGCGGCCCAGATTGATCCAGCCCGCCACATCCGCGCCAAGGCTTTCGGTCAGATAGGCCTCGCCCGAATGGCGCCCGCCACCCATCCGGTCGCGCACGGACTCGATCCCCTCCGACTCCATGCGGCGCAGCCCCCTCAGAATCGCCTGCGCGTCGGGCAGGGAGATCAGGCCGGCCTCGAGCAGGGCCACGGTGTGCGCCTTGTCGAAGGCGTGAAACGCGCCGTAGCTGCGCCGGAGGTTCGAAAGCGGCCCGGGATAGAAGCGCTTCTGCAGGACCGGATCGACCTTGCTGGTCAGGCGGGCCCCGACCTGACGGACGACATCTGCCATGAACTACTCTCGATTCTGCGCGGGAACGCGGTTGACTGAACCGTAGCGGCTGCGCGCCGACGGCGGAACGCCAAGCCGGGGACGTCGGACCAATTGTGATGGAAGCCCCTGGAACGATCAAGGGCGCGACCGCTGGGACGTCTCTCGCGCGGAAGGTCTTCTAGGCTGCCATGCGGCTGGATGGTATTGTCGATGCGCCAAGCCTCGACGTGGAACGGACATGTCCGGAGCTTCGATGAGCGGGCTACGAATGCTATGCCGGCTGCTGGCGCTGGCCCTGGCCCTGGCGCTGCTCCTCGGCGCCGGAAGCGCCCGCGCCGAGGAGGCGAAGCCCGCGCTGGGCGAGGAGATCGGCAACCGCACCTATCCGACCGGATCGCAGTCCCGCCAGCCGGGCGATCCGCCCTGCAGCAATCCGTTCGGCTGCGGGCGCGGCACCCGGCCGGGCCAGTATGCGCCGGGCGCGGCCGGCGCGGGCAATCCCTCCGCCGCTCCCGCGGGCCGCGGCGGCGACGTCTATTGCCAGCAGAACGACGACGGCAGCGAGAACCGCGGCCCCTACGGCGGGACCGGCAAGCAGATTCCCTGCAAGCCGCGCCCGGCCGCGGGCCCGCGCGTCGTCTTCAACTACTACTACATCAACGGCATAAACACGCCACGCAGCGGCGAGGGGCGCGGCACGTGCCTCTACGACCGCACGATGATCAAGGGCAACCTGCTCGACCAAGGCGCGCGGGTCGGGCCGGGGCAGCAGGTCAGGCCCGAGGTCGCGCCGACCGTCAAGCTCGGCGATGAGGTCGACCGCTTCGAGGTCGAGACCTGCAACCCGTCGGGCGCCGACAAGCGGGTCGAGGAGTTCTGCGCGGCGATCGGCCCGCTGACCGACATTCCCGGCCCGGTCTCTGATCTCGCCAGGATGTTCTGCGCGAAGGCCGCCGACATCGACGCGTTCCGTGGCCGGGGCATCGCCAACGGCATGGCGCCGGGCGACGTGGTCGAGGCGTTCCGGCAATCGCTGGGCCTGGGCTTCCGCGACGCCGTGACCGGCGAGATCATCACCGGCATCGAGTTCACCGCGCGCCAGCCCGAGGTCGCCAAGCTCGCCAAGATCATCACCGACAAGTACGCGGCCGAGCAGGCCGCCTCGCGTCCCGCCGCCGGGCAGCAGGCCAGCGCCGCTCCGCAAGCGGGCGCCGGCCAGGGCGCCGCCGCCAGGCCGGCCGAGAAGAACTTCTTCATCATCATCGCGCATTCGCAGGGCAACTTCTTCGCCGAGGGGGTTGCCTATCGCCTGGCGTCCGCGAAGCTGGGCGGGCCTAACGGCAAGGCCGTGTTCCAGGGCCGGCTCGGCATCCTGTCGGTCGCCTCGCCGACCAACTACAAGTCGCTCGATGCCGGCTTCATCGGCCGGGCGATGAAGCATTTCACCCGCGCGGACGACGGCATCCACGCGCTCGACGCGCTGGCGTTCCTCGGCAGCCGCGTGCCGTGGCCGGCCAAGGACGACCTGCCGCGGCTGTGGCCGTGGAAGAGCGAGGCCGTCATGCGCAGCCGCATGGAGATCGTGAAGGTGCTGCCGGGCGTGCCGCCGGCGCTCGCCAGCCCGTTCTTCGACACGCTGGGGATGAGCCCGCCCTTCGAGCCCTGCGCGGGTTGCGGCGCGCTCTACACGCCGCTGATGAACGCGCACCTGCTCGACAAATACCTGACCGACCCGGTGGCCGCCAACACGAACGTCGCGATCAATCCGCGGGTGGCGCCGCTGATCGGGCAGGCGAAGCCGATGTCGCCCGCCGCGCCGCCGGTGCTGGGCGAGATCCGCCGCCACCTCGTCGACCTGAAGTCGAGCCTGATGAGCGGGCGCTAGAGCATGTTTCCGCGAGGATGAATCGGCCCCCCACCCTAACCCTCCCCGCGAGGGGGGAGGGGACTGAATGGGAGGTGCAATTCTTCATCGTCCCCCTCCCCCCGAGCGCGACGACGCCTTCGGCGTCGCGCGGGGATGGGGGAGGGTCGGGGTGGGGGTGCTTCGA
>JADZDN010000088.1 GCA_020851015.1 Alphaproteobacteria bacterium
AGAGCACGCTGGCGGCCGCGCTGGCGGCCGAGGGCCTGTCCTTCCTGGGCGACGATACGATCGTGCTCGCCCGCGACCTGGCGCGGGTCCGGCCGATCGCGCTGCCGATCTGCCTGCCCAGCGGATCGTGGCCGCTGCTGGCGACGCGCTACCCGGCCTTGGACACGCTGCCGACCCATGCCCGCGGCGACGGCAAGCAGGTGCGCTACGTGCTGCCGCCGGCGCCCGCGCCGCGGTGCCGCGTGTCGTGGATCGTCTTCGCCCGCCGGACCCCGGCGTTGCCCGCCGGGCTTACCGTCCTGCCCAAGCCGGCCGGGCTGGTGCGGCTGATGGAAGGCCTGTGCCCCCTGGGCGAGGGACTGGACGCGGGCACGGTCGAGCGCTTCGTGCGCTGGACCGACGACATTGCGTTCTTCGAGCTGCGCTACGCCGCCCTGGACGACGCGGTGTGCGAATTGACCGGCCTCTGCGCCTAGGCGGGCGCCCCGGCAGCGCTCAGGCGATCGGTGGGTGGCGGTCGAGCGGCCGGCCGGGGAACCTGCCCAGGCGGGCCACGCTGCCCGCCGAGGTCGCAGTGGCGTAATTGCGTTCGCCGCCCAACATCAGACTGATGGCGGGCGGCATGGCCGCCGCCGATCCGCAGGCTGCGAGGAAGCGGCGACGGGCCTCGGACGCGGCCGGGTTGATCGGCAGGATGCTGGGGGCTTGGTCCATCATCATCGCACGGCTCCGTCCATGTCGCCCGGGGTGGCGCTGTGGCCGGCGATAGGCTTACCCCCGCCGGCGGAGTCCGTCGCGTGACCTTTGCGTGGCGCGGGCAAGGGTAAACAGAAGGTAAATCAATAAGATACCTGCTAAATTATCGACGATTCCAACCGAACGGCGGCGCGCGTTGACAGGCGGGCACCGCCCACCGAGGCTGGCGACGGGAACGGCGAGGAACGTCGCGTGGCGGGCAGCACGTACAAGGTCAGGGTGCAGTGGGGCGATTGCGATGGCGCGCGCATCGTCTTCTACCCGAATTTCTTCCGTTGGTTCGACGAGTCGACGCGCCATCTGTTCGAGAGCCACGGCCTGCCCTGGGCCGAGATGATCGATCGCTATGGCTCGCGGGGCTTGCCGCTGGTCGACGCACGCGCGACCTTCCGGCACCCCGCGCGGTTCGGCGACACGCTCGCGATCGAATCGCGCGTCATGCGCTGGGGCACGCGCAGCTTCGAGCTGGCGCACGACGTTCGCGTGGACGGCATGATCGGCGTGCAGGGGCGCGAGACGCGCATCTGGGGCGTATCCGATGCCGCCAATCCCGAAGGGCTGAAGGCGGCCCCGATCCCGGCGGAGGTAAAGGCCATGATCCCCGCGGAAGAAACCTGACCGGCCTGTTCCCGCGCCTCCCGTTTCGCTAGAGTGCCGCCCGCATGAAGCCTCGCAGCAAGCCTCGCGCGCCCCTGTTCCCATGACCGAATCCGCGGAATGCGTCGTCGTCGGCGCTGGTGTCGTCGGCCTCGCGATCGCCCGCGCGCTGGCCGTGCAAGGCCGCGAGGTGGTGGTGCTCGAGGCCGAGAACGCGATCGGCACCCACACCAGCAGCCGCAATTCCGAGGTGATCCACGCCGGCATCTACTACCCCACGGGCAGCCTGAAGGCGCGGCTCTGCGTCGCGGGCAAGCGGGCGCTCTACGCCTATTGCGCGGACCGCGGCGTGCCCTACGACAATTGCGGCAAGCTGATCGTCGCCTGCTCCGAGGACGAGCTTCCCGGGCTGGACAAGCTGCGCCGGCAGGCGATCGCCAACGGCGTCGGCGACCTGGAATTCATCGAGCCGCGCGTGGTGCAGCAGATGGAGCCGGAAATACGCTGCGTCGGCGCGCTGCGATCGCCGTCCACGGGCATCATCGACAGTCATGCGCTGATGCTGGCCTACCAGGGCGAGGCCGAGGCGGGAGGCGCGATGATCGCCTTCCTGAGCCCCGTGCAGGGCGGGCGCGTCGCGCAGGACAGCATCGAGCTGCAGGTGGGCGGCGAGGCGGCGATGCGCCTGCGGTGCAAGGTCTTGGTCAACAGCGCCGGGCTGGGGGCGCCGGCCTTGGCCGCTATGCTGGCCGATTTTCCCGAGGCGCACGTGCCCCCGGCCTATCTGTGCAAGGGCAACTACTTCACGCTCTCCGGCGTGAAGTCGCCGTTCCGCCGCCTGATCTATCCCGCGCCCGAGCAGGCCGGGCTGGGCGTCCACGTGACCCTCGACCTCGCCGGCCAGGCCCGCTTCGGCCCGGATGTCGAATGGGTGGACAGGCTCGACTACCGCGTCGATCCGGCGCGCGGGGAGAAATTCTACGCGGCGATCCGGCGCTACTGGCCGAGCCTGCCCGACGGGGCGCTTGCGCCGGGCTATGCCGGCATGCGGCCCAAGCTGCAGAAGCAGGGCGAGCCGGCGAAGGACTTCGTGATCGAAGGCCCGGCCGACCACGGCGTGCCGGGCGTGGTCAACCTGTTCGGCATCGAATCGCCGGGGCTTACCGCCTCGCTCGCCGTCGCCGACATGGTGCTTGAGAAGCTGGGGACGTAGTTCTTTTCCAGCCACGCCCGGGCTTGACCCACGGCTGTCCGGCTCGCGTCGGACGATGCGCACTTCATTTTGTGTCCCCCCTCCCCTTGCGGGAGGGGATAGGGGGAGGGGGGATCCTCTCCACCGCAAGGGAGGCGCGGCCCGCCTGGCGCGCGAAAAACCACGAAGGCACCAAGACACCAAGGCAAGAACGAAGCTGTGCGCCCACCGCACGCCATGACGGACACATCGCCGTTCAAAACTTCTTCTTGGTGCCTTGGTGTCTTGGTGGTTTCTGGATAGAAGGCGAACCGACGCATTACGGCGGCGCGCGCGGCCCCCTCCCCCTATCCCCCTCCCGCGAGGGGAGGGGGGACCAAAGCAGGAGGGCGGCTCGGAAGCAATTCGCGAACCGGACAACCGTGGAACAAGCCCGGCCATGACGATGAAAGGCGAATGGGACTACCGTCCCCCGCTCACGCTCAAGGTCTGTCCCGTGATCCAGTTCGCCTGGTCGGAGGCGAAGAACAGCACGGCGTGCACGATGTCCTCGGGCTTGCCCAGGCGCTTCAGCGCGATCGAGTCGACCAGGCGCTTCTGGCCGTCGGCGCCATAGCTCTCCCATTGCTTCTCGGTCGTGGGGTTCGAGCGGATGAAGCCCGGCGCCACGCAGTTCACGGTGATGCTCCAGGGCCCCAGCTCGTGGCCGAGCTGACGCGTAAGCCCGATCAGCGCCGCCTTGGCCGAGGCATAGGCCTGGATGCCGGTCAGGCTGACGCCGAGCCCGGCGCCGCTGGAGATATTGACGACGCGGCCCGCCTTGGCCGCCTTCATCCCTGGCGCCACGGCCTGGGCGAACCAGAAGGCGCCGTCGACATTGGCCTCGTAGATCGCCTTCCAGTCCTTGACCGAAATCTCCTCGAGCGGCCTTCCGATCTGGCCGCGCACGCCGCCGGCATTGTTGACCAGCACGCCGATCCGTCCGCCGCACGCCGCCTCCGCTTCGGCGACGAAGCGCCGCACCTGCTCGCGGTCGCCGACGTCTACCGAGCGGCCCTGGATACGGTGCCGGTACGCGGCGTTGGGCGCGCAGGTCTCCCCCAGCGCCGCGTCGTTGAGGTCGCAGGTCCAGACCTGGGCACCGCGCTGGGCGAAGCCCTGGGCGATGGCGCGGCCGAAACCGTGGCCGCCGCCGGAGACGATCACGCCGCGGTCGGGGAACTCGATCAGCATCGCTAGGCTCCCAGCGCGTCCAGGGTCTTCCAGTCCATCGGGCGCTTGCCGTCCTCGATGTCGTGGATCAGCGTCACCAGCCGCTCGACGGTCGGCGTCTTGACGCCGACCTGCTTGCCGATCTCGGCGATGATCGCGATCTGGGCGTCGATCTCGGTCTTGCGCTTGCGCACCGCCAGGTCGCGCCAGATGCCGCTATGGCTCTTCGCGGTGGCGCGGTTGTGCTTGACCATCGCCTCGAACGAGGCTTCCACGCGGTCGGCCGGCGCGCCGGGAAAGAACGCCTCGGGCTCGTAGCCGTTGAAGCCCAGCGGCTTGATGCCCTTGGCGCGCGCCACCGCCATCGCCTCGCCGGCCAGGCGCAGATAGGTCGCGCGGTGGCGTCGCGACGCGAGCGCGTCGGCGATCGATTCGTTGGTCAGCGCGGTGGCGAACAGCAGTGCG
>JADZDN010000089.1 GCA_020851015.1 Alphaproteobacteria bacterium
GCAACCACGAGGGCTACAACGCGCGGCTGGCCGAGGCGCGCGCCAAGGGCGAGGTGCTGCTGCGCAAGGTGCAGACCGGCTTCGACCCCGATACCGGCAAGCCGATCCTCGAGGACCAGCCGCTGGACACCACGGCCCTGCCCTACATCGTGGTGGTGGTCGACGAGATGGCCGACCTGATGCTGGTCGCCGGCAAGGACATCGAGGCGGCGATCCAGCGCCTGGCCCAGATGGCCCGCGCCGCCGGCATCCACATCGTCATGGCGACCCAGCGCCCGTCGGTCGACGTGGTGACCGGCACGATCAAGGCCAACTTCCCCACCCGAATCAGCTTCCACGTCACGTCTAAGATCGACAGCCGGACAATCCTGGGTGAACAGGGTGGCGAGCAGTTGCTAGGCCAAGGCGACATGTTGTACATGAGCACCGGTGGCCGGATCGCGCGCGTTCACGGACCGTTCGTCCGCGACGACGAGGTCGAGCAGGTGGTGGCCTTCCTGAAGAACCAGGGAGAGCCCACTTACCTCGAAGCGGTCACCGAGGAAGAGGACGAGATTCCGGCCGGCGCCATGCCTGGGGGTAATGGCGAACCCGGCGACGATCTGTACGATCAGGCTGTGGCGTTGGTCCTGCGCGAGCGCAAAGCGTCGACCAGCTTCGTCCAGCGGCATCTGCAGATCGGCTACAACCGCGCCGCCAGGCTGATCGAGCGGATGGAAGCCGAGGGTGTGGTCAGCGCCGCCAACCACGTGGGCAAGCGCGAAGTGCTTGGCCGTGGAGGCGACGACGACATGTAGAGGGATTCTCGGTCTCGCTTGGGCCAGGGCAGGAATGAGGTTCGGGCAGATGACGGATGAATCGCGAAACAAGTCGATGGCGACGCAAGCCGGCGGCGGACCGATCGGCCGACGCGACATGATGGTCGGAATGGCATCGGTGCTGGGTACCGCCATGCTGGGTGCCGCGATGCTGGGTGGCCCGCGCTGGGCCTTCGCCGCGGCGCCGACGCCGGACGACAAGAAGGACCTCGTCCGCATCGAGGACTACTTCAACGCCATCACCACGATGCAGGCGCGCTTTCTGCAGCTCTCCCCCAACGGCCGCACCGCCGAGGGCAATCTCTACATCGCGCGGCCCGGCCGCCTGCGCTTCGAATACGATCCGCCGATCCCCTATTTGCTGGTCGCCGACGGCAGCCAGGTGATCTTCTACGACAAGGAACTGGACACCCCGACCTACGTGCCGATCAGCTCCACGCCGCTGGAGTTCCTGCTGGGGCAGAAGGTCAGCCTGACCGGCAGCGTGACGGTCACCAATGTCGAGCGCCGTCCGGGCATCATCCGCATCACGCTGGTGCAGTCGAAGAACCCGAACGATGGCCAGGTCATCATCACCTTCACCGAGCGCCCGATCGAGGTGAAGAAATGGGCGATCGTCGATTCCAAGGGAACGACGGTCGAGGTCGCGATCTTCGATCCGCGGCTGGGCCTCAACCTGGACCCGAAGCTGTTCAAGTTCGAGAACCGCAAGATCTTCAAGGAAGACAAGGGCGGCTCGACGAACTGAGGCGTCCCGCGTCCATCATGGTTCGAGACGGCCGCCATCGAGGCGGCCTCCTCACCATGACGCGCTAGGTCGGGCTACATACCAACGCGTCATCCCGAGGAGGCGCGAAGCGCCGTCTCGAAAGATGAGGGGCATCGCGCTCTCACGGCACGAACGGCCGCGCGATCAGCGCCGGCAGGGCGTGTTCGCCTTCGCCTTCGACGCCGATCGGCAGGTCGGGGCGCCGGCGGGTCCGGCTGCGCGACGCGAACAGCCGGTCCCACAGGCTGAGCACGCTCGAATAGTTCGAATCGGTATCGCGCCGGACCTTGTGGTGATGCACCCAGTGGATCGACGGCGTGACGACGATTTGCGCCAGCGCCGTCTCGATCCGCTCGGGCAGGCGCAGGTTCGAGTGATGGAAGATGGTCGCCAGCAGCAGCAATCCCTCGAACGCCAGCACCGAGGCCAGCGGGATCGCCAGCACCACCACCGCCGCGGCGCGCGCCAGGGCCGACAGCAGAATTTCGCCGAAATGGAAGCGCAGCGCGGACGTCGAATCGAGCGTCGCGTCGAGGTGATGGACGCGATGGAAGCGCCATAGCAGGCCGATTTCGTGGTTGGCCCGGTGCCACCAGTAGATCAGGAAATCGAGCATCAGCAGGTCGGCCGCAAGCCCCCACCCGCCGGACCACCAGGCCGGGCGCCAGCTTGGCAGCGCCGATGCCGCCACCGCGGTCAGCGGCACCACCACCAGCGGCGACAGGGCAAGGTTAACCAACGACAATGCGGCATTGCGCCCGACCCGCCGCAGGCTGGCGCGCGACCACGGGCCGCCGGCGAGGCCGGGCGCCGCCGGGAACAGCCGCTCGACCAGGAAGAAAACGGCGAGCCATGCGCCCACCAGGACGCTCTTCCAAGCCAGTAGCGCTTGCAGGGCGGTTTCGGCCATGGAACAAAATAGGCATGGCGCGATGGGCGCGCCAAAGGATTCGCGATGGTTTCGTCCCTGTCCGCGTCCCTGCCGATGGTCGGCATCCCCGCCTGCGTCAAGCCGATCAACGCCGCCAGCTTCCACGCGGTGAACGACAAGTACATCGCCGCCGTGTCGTCGGCCACCGGCGCGCTGCCGGTGCTGCTGCCGGCCTTGGGCGACCGCTACGACCTGGGCGACCTGGTCGACCGGCTGGACGGCATCCTGTTCACCGGCAGCCCGTCGAACGTCGAGCCGCACCGCTATGGCGGGCCGGCCAGCGTCGAAGGCACGCTGCACGACGCCGAGCGCGACGCCACCACCTTGCCGCTGATCCGCGCCGCCGTGGAGCACGGCGTACCGATCTTCTGCATCTGCCGCGGCATCCAGGAATTGAACGTGGCGCTGGGCGGCACGCTGCACCAGCGGGTGCAGGAGGTCGAGGGCAAGCTGGACCATCGCTCGCGCAAGGACTGGGCGCCGGAGGACCGCTACAACGCCGTGCACCAGGTTTCGCTGAGCGGCAACGGTTACCTGCGTTCGCTGCTGGCGGACCGGCCGCGCGAGGCGATGGTGAACTCGCTGCATTCCCAGGGCATCGACCGCCTGGCGCCGCGCCTGGCCATCGAGGCGACCGCGCCGGATGGGCTGATCGAGGCCGTGCGCGTCGAGGATGCGCGCGCCTTCGCGCTGGGCGTGCAATGGCATCCCGAGCATCCCCGCGCCATCTCCTGGCCGCTGTCGCAGGCGATGTTCCGCGCGTTCGGCGCCGCCGTCGCCGCCCGCGCGGCCGGGCGCCACGCACCGCCGCGGTTCATCCAGGCCGCGCAGTAGCCGGTTGGCAAACGCCGAGGGACTTCGTCGGTCAGCCATGGGCGGATCGGCTGACCGCCTTGGTTAGGCACGGAGCGGCGCGGTCCCTTGGTTGAGAATATCCAGATAGGCCCGGCCGAGACGCGGGTTGGAGCTGTTGCTCACCCGGTCAATCATGGCGTGGCTTCGTTATTTAAGCAACGCGGCTCGGATTTAAATAACATCATTTCATATTGAAACGACCTTTATTAGGGCCTGGTCTCTGGATAGATACCGGAGGATCGGTGATAATACCAATAATGGTCTATCCCACCCGGCGCAGCAGCGCCAGCAATTGGGCCCGCTCGGTCACGGTGAGGCGCCGGGCGATGTGCTTCTCGTGCGCGTAGACGCGCTTCAGCGCGCCGGCGAATTGCCGCATCCCGTCCGTGCTGAGCCGCAGCGCGTAGGAGCGGCGATCGTTCGCCGCCGCGGCGCGCTGCACCAGGCCGCGATCTTCCAGCCGGTCGATCACCGCGACCACCGAGGACCGGTCGATACCCATCGCCTGGCCGAGCGCGCTCTGGCTGAGGCCCGGATTGGCCTGGATCAGCGCCAAAACGCCGAACTGGCCCGGCGTCAGGTCGATGCCGTCCATCGTCGCGGCGAAGTCCTGGAAAACCGCCACCTGGCCGCGCCGGAGGTGATAGCCGATCAGCTCCTCCAGCACGCCGCGGTATATCTCGGCCCGTTCCCGGGAAGAGGGCTTGCGGCGGTTGCGCGGTAACGGCGGCATGGGCGCTTTTACCCCGGAGGCGGGTGGTGCCAAGGCATGCGATTGCCGCATTCCTCTTATGCAATTACCACGATAGGGATCACGGCGGCAGGCCCCATCTGAAATTACATAGGCGTCGTCATCCCAGCGACGGCGGCGCCGGGGCCGGTCTTCCCCTGCCGGTCCTGGGCTTTCCAACGAAGCCCGCAAGAACGCCCGGTCCACCCCCCTGGCCGGGCGTTCGCGTGTCCACCCGGCACCGGTCGGGCGCGGTCCGGCGGCCGCGACTACCCGTGCCGCCCGGATCGGGAAAACCGGCGGGACCCTATGCCTTGCCGTGCTTCTGGATCAGCGCCTGCAGGTCCGCAAGCAGCGCGGCGCCGTCGAAACCCTTTTCCTTGCTCGCGGCCAGCCAGGCATCCACCACCGGCTTGGTCGTTGCCTGCCAGCGCTTCACCTCGTCCTCGGCGATCACCGTGATGGTGTTGCCGCGCTTCTGCACCATGTCCTTGACGACCACGGCGGCCTCGTCCCACACGGTGCCGGCCATCTTCGCCGCCGCCATGCCCGAATTGGCGTCGATCGCCTTCTTCGCCTCGGGGCTCAGCGCCTGGTACTTCGCCTTGTTCATCACCAGCACGAAGGTGGCGCTGTAGAAGGTCGGCGAGCCGGGAATCTCCGCATGGAACTTGCACAGTTCCTGCACCTTGATCGCCGGCACGACCTCCCACGGCACGACGCAGCCGTCGATCACGCGCTGCGCCAGGCTTTCCGGCACCTGCGGCACCGGCATGCCGATGGCCACGACGCCCAGCGCCTTCAGCGCCTCGCCCGCGAGCCTGGTCGGGAAGCGCAGCTTGAGGCCCTTCAGGTCCTCCATGGTCTTGACCTGCTTAGCGGAGGTGTGGATGAGCCCGTGGTCGTGCGCCCAGAAGCAGACCGGGTGCACCTCCTTGAACTCCTCGGCCAGATGCTTGCCGGCGAATTCCTGCAGCGCCAGGCTGTTCACGACCGCGCGCTTGTGCGCGACGAAGGGCAGCTCGATCGTCTCGATGCGCGGGAAGCGGCCGGCGGTGTAGCCGGGCAGGGTCCACACCAGGTCGGCGACCCCGTCGCGCGCCTGGTCGTAGAGCTGGGGCGGCGTGCCGCCGAGCTGCATCGACGGGAAGATGTCGATCTTGATCAGCCCGTTCGATTCGGTCTCGACTTTCTTCGCCCAGGGCGCCAGGAACTTGGCGTGGCCGTTCGAGACCGGCGGCAGGAAGTGGTGCATGCGCAGCGTCACCTGCTGCGCACGGGCGGCCCCCGACCGCAGCACGGCCGGAGCGGCCACCACCGATGCGGCCAAGCCGCGGACGACACGACGTCGCGTGAACATGAACATCCTTCCTTCCCAAGCCGACCGGCGGTTCGGACCCGCCGGGTGTTAATTCCACTATTGTTTATTAGGATAACGCGGGGTTTTGCTGTTGCCAATCGGCTGGTTGCGCGCGCGAACATTGTTCGCATCCGTCATGCGCCGAAAAACGCCCCATCGGGACTTGTGATCTAAACTCTTTCGTCATATTTGTTGGATTATCAAACAGTTTGCTACTCCAACATTTCCGACGGCCGGCGCCATGGCCCATAGCGTCATTCTGCGGCACTGGCCGACTCCGATTCGGGTGGAGGCCGGCGAGACCGTGCTGGAAGCCGCCCTTGCCCAGGGCGCGCCCTTTCCGCATGGCTGCCGCAGCGGCAATTGCGGGGCCTGCAAGTCGCGCCTGTACCGGGGCGAGATCGAGATGACGCCCTATTCCGACTACGCGCTGACCGCCGAGGAACGCGCGCAGGGGCTGATCCTCGCTTGCCGCGCCCTGCCTGAGAGCGACGCCGAGCTGGGATGGCTGGAAGCCGACGACCTGGTGTCGCATCCGCTGCGCGACCTGACCTGCAGCGTCGCCGCCCTAGCGGACCTGACCCACGACATCAAGCTGCTGCGGCTGCGCATCGCCGAGGGCGGGCCCTTCACCTTCTCCGCCGGCCAGTACGCCGCGCTCGGCTTTGCCGGATTGGCGCCGCGCGACTATTCGATGGCCAACATCCCCGACCGTGACGGCGGCGGCGCGATCGAATTCCACATCCGCCACGTCGCGGGCGGCGTTTCGAGCGCCTATGTCGCCAGGGGCCTGAAGCCGGGCGATACGGTCCGGGTCAAGGGGCCTTACGGCAGCTCGTATCTGCGCGAGCAGCACAACGGCCCGATCATCGCGATCGCCGGCGGCTCGGGCCTGGCGCCGGTCAAGTCGATCGTCGAGACGGCGCTGTCGCGCGGCATGTCCCAGCCGATCCGCCTGTATTTCGGGGTGCGCGAGGAACGCGACCTTTACCTGGAAGCGCATTTCCAGGACCTGGCCGCGCGCCACCCGAACCTGAAGTTCATCCCCGTGCTGTCCGCGGCCGGCGCCGGGACGGCGCGCCGCACCGGTTTCGTGCACCAGGCGGTGGCCGACGACATTGCCGGCGCGCTGGCCGAGCTGGACGGCGCCAAGGCCTATCTGGCCGGCCCGCCGGTGATGGTCGAGGCCGCCACCGCGATGCTGGAGCAGCGCGGCCTCAGGCGCGAGGACATCCACGCCGACGCCTTCTACACCGAGGCCGAGCGCGCAGAGCAGGCGGCCGGCGGCGCGCGATGACCGCCGCCGTCGATCTGGCCGGGCGCGTGGCGCTGGTGACCGGCGGGGCGCGCGGCGTCGGCCTGGCGATCGCCCGGGCCTTGCACGCCGCCGGGGCCAAGGTCGTGATCGCCGACAACGGCACCAGCATCGCCGGCGACGGCGCCGATCCCGCCGTGGCGCGCGCCGCGGCCGCGGCGCTGGGCGCGAACGCCGCCGCCCATGTCGAGAGCATCGCCAGCCCCGCCTCGGCGCGGGCCGCGGTCGAGCTGGCGCAGCGGCGCTTCGGCGGGTTGGACATCCTGGTCAACAACGCGGCCATCCTGCGCGACGGCTTCGTGTTCAAGGCGGATCTACAGGACTGGGAAGCGGTCATCCGCACCAACCTGTCCGCCGCCTTCTATGCCATCAACGCGGCCACGCCGCTGATGCGCGAGCAGTCCAAGGCCGAGCGCGGCGGCAAGTCCTATCGCTGGGGCCGCATCCTCAACATCGTGTCGACCGCCGGGTTCTACGGCAATTACGGCCAGGCCGCCTATGCCTCGGCCAAGGCCGGGCTGATGGGACTGACGCGCGCGACGGCGCTGGACATGGCGCGCAGCCATGTCACCTGCAACGCCATCGCCCCCTTCGCCCACACCCGCGTGACCGAGACGATCCAGCCGGCCAACCCGGCCCAGGCCGCCTACAAGGAGCGCGCGCTGAAGATCGACGCGGCGCCGGTTGGCGCGCTCGCGGCGAGGCTGTGCTCGCCCGAGGGCAACGACGTGACGGGCCAGCTCTTCGGCGTGCGCGGGCGCGAGGTGTTCGTGTTCGCGCAGCCCCGCCCGGCCGCGCGCGACGTTTCGGGCATGCTCGGCGCGCTGCGCCCGCATTTCGCGCCGCTGGAAACCGATCTCGAAGCCTTCAACACCGACCCGGTGCTCTAGGAGAACCGCCATGCCCGCCGCTCCTGCCCTGCAAGTCCGCGACGAACAGGAATTCGAGCGCCAGCCCGAGGACTACAAGACCGCCGTGCGCAAGATCGTGCGCAGCCACGCGGTCAACGAGCTTTATGGCGCGCAGGTCTTCGACGAGCCGGCCATCGCGCTGGCGCCGACGCCCTATGCCAAGTGGCTGACCTGCCGGGTGGCGATGGAGGAGTACGGCCACCACGTGCGCTTCCGCGAGCTGGGCGAGAAGATCGGCATCCCGATGCGGGAGATGACGCCGGACGGCAAGAAGCCGCTGTCGATCTTCGAATTCCCGATGAAGACCTGGGCCGAGTTCTGCGTCATCAAGCTGCTCGCCGACATGGCCGAGATCATCCAGGTCGAGGACCTGTCGACCTGCTCGTTCCATCCCTTGCGCAACTTGGCGCGCATGACCATGCCGGAGGAGCGCTTCCACGCGCAGTTCGGGCGCGAGTTCTGCACGGAATTGTGCAAGACCGGGGATGGCCGCAAGGCGGTGCAGGACGCGATCGACCGCTATTTCCCGATGGTGCCCGCCTTCTTCGGCAAGGACGGATCGGTCAACAACGCCCAGTTCCGCCAGTTCGGAATCAAGCAGCGCAGGAACGAGGAGATGCGCGTCGATTATGTCAAGCGCGCCCGCCAGCTGGTCGAGGAACTCGGCCTGAGGCTGCCGGACCTGCCCGAGGCCGCGTAAGTCGCGCAGGCCCATGGCGGGCGTCGCGGACGCGCTGCTCGCGGCGATCGCGCACGCCCCGTGGTTCGCGGCGCTGGGCACGCCGCTGGCGCCGAGCGAGCGCGCGGAGCACACGGTTTATCTGGCGGGGCTGCAACTGGCGGCGGCCGTCGAACCCGTGCATGGCTGGCAAGCGGCAGGTCGCGTCGCCGCCGACCCGGATTGGGATCGGCGTTGGTGGGACGCCGAGGAGCGCCTTCGCGTCGCGCTGCTGGCGCGGGCGGAAGCGGCCGCGGGGGGCGGCGCAACGATGCGCCAACTGACGGCGATCGCGATGGCCGCGCACGACGCGACGATCGGCGCGGCGGCAATGGCCGCGGCCGCCAGCGGCGTCGCCGACCAGGCCCTGATCCGCGTCGCGGCGGGCGCCGCGACCCAAGCCTGCTACCAGGCGGGGCTGGCGCTGCTGGCCGGCATGGACGCGCCCGGGCATGCTTTCGCCGCCAAGCTGCGGCTGTTCCGGGCCGGCCGCTGGCCCCTGGGAATCGTGCGCGGCCAAGCGTATATCTTCTGACCCTTCGATCCGTGCGACCGCCAATTTCCACCAGGGGACCGAACGAATGACCGCCTATGCGATCAAGGCTTGGGAGCTTCCGAGCGTGCCCGTCGAGGGCGATGCCAAGCGCTTTCCGGTGCGCCGCATCTACTGCGTCGGGCGCAACTACGCGGCGCACGCGCGCGAGATGGGTTTCGACCCCGACCGCGAGCCGCCGTTCTTCTTCTGCAAGCCGGCCGACGCGATCGTCCAGAACGGCGGCGTCGTGCCCTATCCGCCGCAGACCAAGAACCTGCATTACGAGTTCGAGCTGGTGGTGGCGATCGGCAGGCAGGGCGCCAACATTCCCGAGGCGAAGGCGCTGGAGCATGCCTGGGGCTATGGCTGCGGCCTGGACATGACGCGACGCGACGTGCAGATCGCCGCGCGCGACAAGGGCCGGCCCTGGGACATGGGCAAGGGCTTCGACCATTCCGCGCCCTGCACCGCGCTGGTGCCGGCCTCGAAGATCGGCCACATCGCAGCCGGCAAGATCGAGCTCAAGGTCAACGGGCAGGTCAAGCAGAGCTCGGACCTGAAGAACATGATCTGGAACATCCCCGAGACCATCACCTACCTGTCGGGCCTGGTCGAGCTGTTCCCCGGCGACCTGATCTACACCGGCACGCCCGAGGGCGTGGGGCCGGTGGTCAAGGGCGACAAGCTGGAAGGCGCGATCGACAAGGTCGGCAAGCTCAGCGTCACGATCGGCTGAACCCGCCGATGCGGATCACGACCTGGAACATCAACTCTGTGCGCAGCCGGCTCGACCTGGTGCGCCGGCTGGTGAAGGAACTGGACCCGGACGTCCTGTGCCTGCAGGAAACCAAGGTGCCGGACGACCTGTTTCCGCACGAGCCCTTCGCCGAGATGGGCTTCGCGCACCGCCAGGTGCACGGCATGAAGGGCTACAACGGCGTGGCGATCCTGTCGCGCCTGCCCTTCAGCGGCGGCGAGCCGCTGCACCGCTGCGGCAAGCAGGAC
>JADZDN010000090.1 GCA_020851015.1 Alphaproteobacteria bacterium
CGCACCGACACCTATATCGAGAAGGAATCGACCATCAACGAGCAGATCGACCGCATGCGCCACTCGGCGACGCGGTCGCTGCTCGAGCGCGACGACGTGATCATCGTCGCCTCGGTGTCCTGCATCTACGGCATCGGCTCGGTCGAGAGCTACAGCCGCATGGTGTTCGACGTGAAGGTCGGCAAGCGCATCGACCGCTCGGAGCTGCTGAAGAACCTGGTCGAACTGCAGTACCGCCGCAACGACACCGGCTTCCAGCGCGGCGCCTTCCGCGCGCGCGGCGACACGGTCGAGGTGTTCCCGGCCCACTACGAGGACCGCGCCTGGCGCATCGGCCTGTTCGGCGACGAGGTGGAGTCGATCCACGAATTCGATCCCTTGACCGGCGAGAAGTCGGACAGCGTTTCGTCGATCACGATCTACCCGAACAGCCACTACGTGACGCCGCGCCCCACGCTGATCCAGGCGATCAAGCAGATCCGCGTCGATTTGAAGCTGCGGCTGGAGGAGATGAACCGCGCGGGCAAGCTTCTGGAGGCGCAGCGGCTTGAGCAGCGCACGGTGTTCGACCTGGAGATGATGGAGACCACCGGGTCCTGCGCGGGGATCGAGAACTACTCGCGCTACCTGACCGGGCGCCGGCCGGGCGAGCCGCCACCCACGCTGTTCGAGTACCTGCCCAAGGAGGCGCTGCTGATCGTCGACGAGAGCCATGTCACGGTCCCGCAGATCGGCGGCATGTACCGCGGCGACTACGCGCGCAAGTCGACCCTGGCCGAGTACGGGTTCCGCCTGCCGTCTTGCATCGACAACCGGCCGCTCAAGTTCGAGGAGTGGGAGGCGATGCGGCCGCAGACCGTGTTCGTCTCGGCCACGCCCGGCCCGTGGGAGCTCGAGCGGACCTCGGGCGTGTTCGCCGAGCAGGTGATCCGCCCGACCGGGCTGATCGACCCGGTCTGCATCATCAGGCCGACCGAGCACCAGGTCGACGACCTGCTGGCGGAGTGCAAGGAATGCGCCAGGAAGGGGCAGCGCGTGCTGGTCACGACGCTCACCAAGAAGATGGCCGAGGCGCTGACCGAGTACATGCACGAGAACGGCATTCGCGTGCGCTACATCCACTCGGACGTCGAGACGCTGGAGCGCATCGAGATCATCCGCGACCTGCGCCTGGGCGCGTTCGACGTGCTGGTGGGAATCAACCTGCTGCGCGAGGGGCTGGACATCCCGGAATGCGCGCTGGTCGCGATCCTGGATGCCGACAAGGAGGGCTACCTGCGCTCGAAGACCTCGCTGGTCCAGACCATCGGCCGCGCCGCGCGCAACGTCGACGGGCGCGTGCTGCTCTACGCCGACGTGATGACCGGCTCGTTGAAGGCCGCGATCGCCGAGACCAACCGCCGGCGCGAGAAGCAGCAGGCCTACAACGCCGCCAACGGCATCACGCCCGAAAGCGTGCGCAAGAGCATCGGCGACATCATGAACTCCATGTACGAGCGCGACCACGTGATGGTATCGACCGGCGATGCGGAGGTCTCGCACCTGGTCGGCCACAATCTGCAGGCGCATATCACGGACCTTGAGAAGCGCATGCGCACGGCCGCCGCCGACCTGGAGTTCGAGGAGGCGGCGCGGCTGCGCGACGAGATCAAGCGCCTGGAGCAGTTCGACCTGGGCATCGAGGGCGGCACGGCCGATTCCGTGCTGAAGGCCCAGCTCGGCCGCAAGGCGCCGGGCTTCAAGGAAAGCCGTGCAGCCGCCCCGACGCCCCGCGGCAAGCCGGCGGGCAAGCCCGGCGGCCGGTTCGGCGGAAGGCGCCGGCGGGGGCCGTAGCGCCATCCGCGCGCTTCATCCCATGGCCGGCGGCGCGGTTGCGGGTGCCGATCTGCGCCGGCCGATCGCTCGCCGTTACCGGATTGCGGCGTTTCGCCACAGGACAATCGGACGCCTTCGTTTTTCTCCCGGGGCCTCCCAGGATGCGCCCCGCTTCAAGGACGGGAAGCCATGTGCGCCATGTATCCGCTAGGACGGGCTGCCGCCGCGCTTGCTGCGATGAGCCTTGCGGGGGCGGCGCCGGCCGCGGCCGACAGCTGTTGCAATGGGCTTTATGTGCAGGGCGTCGCCACCGGCGGTGGCACCTTCACCTCGGGCATCCGCAGCGTCGGGCCCGTGGGCGGCGCCGTCAACAAGGACCGGACGCAGGACGACGAGGCCGGCGGCGGCGTGGCGATCGGCTTCGACTTCCGCCGCCTGGGCGCGCCGGTTCGCTTCGCCGTCGAATACCAGCACGATATTCGCATCGACTACGACCGCCGGCCGATCTTCACCAACGCGCTGCCCAACGCGGGCTTCTCCAACAACATCAACGTCACCACCATTACGGCCAACGTGCTCTACGACTGGCGATCCTGGGGCGTCTCGTCCTGGTGGCGGCCCTATGCGGGCCTCGGCGTGGGGTTCGGCCAGGTCGAGTCCGAGGTCGCCTACAAGGACTTCAATCCCGGCGGGGCCGTGATCACCGAGAACAAGGTTTCGCGCAGCAACAACCTGGTGTGGTCGGCGACCGGCGGGTTCGATTTCGACATCACGGAAAACTGGTTCGCCGAGGCCGCCTACCAGTTCGTCGACAAGGGCGAGCTCAAGGTCGGGCCGTTCGCCAGCGGGGTGGAGCTGAAGGGCGACCAGATGCTGACGCATCAGCTCCGCCTGGCGGTCGGGTACCGCTTCTAGCGGGCTACTTCTCCGTCGCCCGCCAGACGCCGTCCCACGGCGCGGAAGGCGGATTCGCCGCCAGCTCCTTCACGCGCCGGGCGAAGACGGCCGACGGGCCGTCCGTGGAATCGATCGTCAGGCACGTGGCGAAGCGCTCCGCCGCGCGCGCCCAGTTCTGCGCGCGATAGGCGCCCAGGCCCTCCGCGAAAGCGTCGCGCAGCGTGCTTCGCGTCGCGTCGAGCCCGTCCTTCTCGCACAAGAGTTCGAACACGCGGATCGGCTCGGTCTTGCCGGCGACGATCACCGTGTCGATCTCGCGCGTCTCGATGGCCGTGCGCGCCAGCGTCTCGGTGGATTCGGCGATCAGCACCGCGGTGCCATAGGCCTTGTTGAGCCCCTCCAACCGCGAGGCCAGGTTCACCGTGTCGCCGATCACCGTGTAGGACTTGGCGATCGCCGACCCGACCGTGCCCACCACCACGTCGCCGGTGGCGAGCCCCATGCGCACCGACAGATCGGGCAGGTTGCGCCTGAGGCCGAGGATGTCCGACAGTTCGCTCCGCACCGTCTCGACGGCGCGGCGCTGCGCCAGCGCCGATCGGCACGCGTCCGCCGCCTGCGCCGCGTCGCTGGCGGAGAACGGCTGGGTCCAGAACGCCATCACCGCGTCGCCGATATACTTGTCGACGATGCCGTGGTGCTCGCGCACCGCCGCCGAGGCGAGCGTGAAATAGCGGTTCAAGAGGTTCACCATCGCCTCCGGCGTGATCTGCTCGCTGATGCCGCTGAAGCCCTTGATATCGGAAAAGAAGACCGTCGCCCGCCGCCGCTCGGCCGCGTCGGGATTGTCGCCGGCCTGCTCGATCAGCCGGCTGACGATGCGCGGGTCGACGAAGCGGCCGAACGTATCCTTGATGCGCTCCTTTGCCTTCAATTCCCCGATCATGCGGTTGAAGGCGCGGGTGAGCTGGCCGATCTCGTCCTCGACCTGGACCGGCAGCGCCTCGGTCAGCTCGCCGCGCTCGATCGCCTGGGTGCCGCTGACCAGCCGCCGCAAGGCCCCGATGATGTGGGCGGTGATGGTGATGCTGAATCCCAGTCCGATGGCGGCGGCGACGCAGAACAGCCCGATGGTGATGCGCAGGTTTAGCTGCTCGTTCTCCAGCGCCTCGCGCATCGATTTCTGGGTGAAGGCGTCGAGCTCGTTGCGGATCTGCAGCAGGTCGCGGCCGAAGATCTGGTCGAACTGCACGAACTTGGCCAGCTCCACCTCGGCCTCGTCGCGCCGGCCCGCGACCATGAGCGCCATGGTGCGCCGGCCCAGTTCCAGGAAGGTGGGCAACTGCCCGCGCATGTTGCTGAACCCGCCCTGGATCCGCGACAGGATCAGCCGGTCGGCGATGTTGTTGCGGGGATCGGCCACCGCGCGGCGAAGCAGGTCGTTGGCGCGCTCCACGCCCGCGGTCATGCGCGTGGCCATCCCCTCGATGTGCTCGGCCAGGGTCCGCGCCTCGGCGTCGCGCGGCGGCGTGTCATGCGCCAAGCGGCGCAGCTCCAGCTCGAAATCGTTGGTGGTGGCGTCGAAGTCGGCAACGAGCGCGGTGACCGGCACGTGATAGTCGACGATGCCGCCCAGTTCCTCGCGGATGCGCTGCTGCAGCAGCGCCGAGACGCCCACCGCCGCGCCGAACAGCAACAGCAGGATGTAGGCGATCGCCAGGATCTTGAAGCGGATCTTCATGGGCCGGGGCGTGTCCCTCGCCAACCGGGCCTTGCCTAGGCGCCGGTCCCTCGGCCATGGTGCTTATCATGGCTGGTGCGGAACCGATAGACGCCGGGGCGTTGCCTCGCGCGGCGCTGGTGACGGGGGCCGCGCGGCGCATCGGCCGCGCGATCGCCGAGGATCTGGGCGCGCAGGGTTTCGCCGTGGCGGTGCACTATCACCGCTCGGCGGAGGCGGCGGAGGAGGTGGTGCGCGCGATCGCCGCGCGCGGCGGGCGCGCCATCGCGCTGGGCGCCGACCTGGCGCGCGAGAGCGAGGTGACGGCGCTGCTGCCCTGCGCGGCGGCGGCGCTGGGACCGGTCGGCGTGCTGGTCAACAATGCCTCGCTGTTCGAGCGCGACGATGCGCTGACCGCCACGCGCGCGAGCTGGGACGCGCATCTCGAGCCGAACTTGCGCGCGCCATTCGTGCTGATCCAGGAATTCGCGCGCCAGCTTCCGGCCGGCGCCGCGGGCGTCGTGGTCAACATGATCGACCAGCGGGTCTGGAACCTGACGCCCTATTTCACCTCGTACACGCTCGGCAAGGCGGGCCTGTGGACCTTGACGCGCACGCTGGCGCTGGCGCTGGCGCCGCGCATCCGCGTCAACGCGATCGGGCCGGGCCCGACGTTGCCCAGCCCCCGGCAGAGCGACCGGCAGTTCCGCGAGCAGTACGCCCGCACGCCGCTGCAGCGCCCCACCGGCACGGACGAGATCTGCGCCGCGCTGCGCTTCATCCTGGCGGCGCCGGCGCTGACCGGGCAGATGATCGCCCTGGACGGGGGGCAGCACCTCGGCTGGGCGCAGGAAGGACCGGTCAACCGGCCGGTCGAGGAGTGATGGGAAAGATCGGTGAAACCCGCGACCCTGCGCGCCTGTAACCCTTTGGTAACGGTATGAATCTGCAACCTTCGGACGAGTTACGCACAGGGCCCGTTCATGTTGCCTTTGCACGAAGGCAACAATCGACCGGTTGGGTGCAGTGCAATCCGTTTCGGCTTGACTTTATGTTTTTTAGGAAAATCAAAGGATTAACCATTTGCTCAATTTTTGAGCAGAAGGTGGAATGTGGCGCATTTCGTGGGTGTGGCACATTTGCCCCTGTGCTTGCCAACAGATTTATCCACCGATTTCGTGGATATCGAAAAACCGCAGGGACTAAGCCGACGGGTAGCTGTTCGCGCGTGGATTGCGCAGGCGGCTGACAAGGGGCGGCGGCGGCGGGCCCGGGAGCGTTGACCCGGGCGCACGCCGTCGCCATCCATAGGATATGACGAGCGGCGATTCCAAGCTGTCACCGGACGAGGGCCGGCCGGACGCCAAGGCCGGAGCCGAGGCCAAGGCCGCGGCCGCGGAAGGCCAGGGCGCGGCGATGGGCGTGCCGCCGCCGGCCTCGGCCGTGCGGCCGCTTGCCCCGCCGCGGCGCAAGGTCACGGCCGATCTCGACCGCGGCATGGCGACGATCGACGCGCAGCTCAAGCTGCTGCCGTCGGCGCCGGGCGTCTACCGCCTGCTCGATGCCAACGGCGAAGCGCTCTATGTCGGCAAGGCGCGCAACCTGAAGAAGCGCGTGGCCGCCTACGCGACCCCGGCGAAGCTGCCCTACCGGCTGACCCGCATGGTGGCCGAAACCGAGGCGATGGAGTTCGTGACGACCCACACCGAGGTCGAGGCGCTGCTGCTCGAATCGAACCTGATCAAGCGGCTGAAGCCGCGCTACAACATCCGCCTGCTCGACGACAAGTCGTTCCCGTTCATCCTGGTCGCCCGCGACCATCCGTTCCCGCGCGCGGTCAAGCATCGCGGGGCGCGCGCGATCCCCGGCGCGTACTATGGCCCCTTCGCCTCGGCCCAGGCGGTCGGCCGCACGCTGGTCGCGCTGCAGCGGGCCTTCCTGCTGCGCAACTGCTCGGACAGCGTGTTCGCCAGCCGCACGCGGCCCTGCCTGCAGTATCAGATCAAGCGCTGCGCCGCGCCCTGCGTCGGGCGCATCGACGAGCAGGCCTATGGCGCGCTGGTCGACGAGGCCGAGGCCTTCCTGGGCGGCCGATCGCGCGAGGTGCAGGAGCGCCTGGCGGCCGATATGCACCAGGCCAGCGCGACGCTGGATTTCGAGCAGGCCGCGCGGCTGCGCGACCGCGTGCGCGCGCTGGCCCATGTCCAGGGCCGCCAGGACATCAACGTCGAGGAGATCGACGACGCCGACGTGATCGCCGCGCACCAGCAGGGCGGGCAGACCTGCATCCAGGTGTTCTTCTTTCGCGGCGGCGGCAACTACGGCAACCGCGCCTATTTCCCCAGCCACGACCGCGAGCGCGAGGCGGGCGAGGTGCTGGGCGCCTTCATCGGCCAGTTCTACGATAACAAGGCGCCGCCGCGGCTGATCCTCTTGAGCCACCCGGTGCCCGAGCAGGCGCTGATCGCCGAGGCGCTGGCGGTGAAGGCCGGGCACGCGGTCGAACTCGCCTGCCCGCAGCGCGGGCCGAAGCGCAACCTGATGGACCATGCGCTGGCCAATGCGCGCGACGCGCTGGGCCGCCGCGTCGCCGAGGGATCGAGCCAGCGCAAGCTGCTGGAAGGCGTGGCGGCGGCCTTCGGGCTAGAGGCGCCGCCCGCGCGGATCGAGGTCTACGACAACAGCCACATCCAGGGCCGCGACGCCTATGGCTGCATGATCGTCGCCGGCCCGGACGGGTTCGTGAAGGGCCAGTACCGCAAGTTCCTGATCCGCGACAAGGACACGACGCCCGGGGACGACTACGCGATGATGCGCGAGGTGCTGACCCGGCGCTTCGCCCGCGCGCTGAAGGAGGATCCGGACCGCGCCGGCGATACCTGGCCCGACCTGGTGCTGATCGACGGCGGCCAGGGCCAGCTGACCGTGGCGCAGGAGGTGCTGGCCGAGCTCGGCATCGACGACGTCGCGTTGGTGTCGATCGCCAAGGGCCCGGACCGCGATGCCGGGCGCGAACGCTTCTTCATGGGCGGCCGCGAGGCCTTCCAGATGGAACCGCGCGACCCGGTTCTCTATTTCCTCCAGAGGCTGCGCGACGAGGCCCACCGCTTCGCCATCGGCACCCACCGCGCCAAGCGGACCCGCGCCATCGCCGGCTCGCCGCTCGACGAGGTGCCGGGGATCGGGGCGCGGCGCAAACGCGCGCTTCTGGACCATTTCGGCTCGTCGAAGGCCGTGGCCCAGGCCGGTCTGGCCGACCTCGAATCGGTCAAGGGCATCAGCCATGCGGTCGCGAAAAAAATCTATGACCATTTCCACGCCGGCGGCTAAAATATCCCCACTGTGCGCGCCAGGCTGCCCAGCCGCGTCCGTCCCAAGGCTCTGATAAGATGTTGACTAGCCTGCCTAATTTGCTGACCATGTCGCGTGTCGGCGTGATCCCGATCATCGTCGCCCTGTTCTATGTCGAGGGCGACTGGCCGCGCTACGTCGCCTGCATCCTGTTCACCATTGCCGGGTTCACCGACGTGCTGGACGGCTACCTGGCGCGCTCGCGGGCGCAGATCTCGGCGCTCGGCCGCATCCTCGACCCGATCGCCGACAAGCTGCTGGTCGTCTCGGTCACCGGCATGCTGCTGGCCTTCGACCGCATCACCGGCGTCGCCGTGCTGGGCGCGGTCGTGATCCTGTGCCGCGAGCTGCTGGTTTCGGGCCTGCGCGAGGTCCTGGCCGATATTCGCCTGCGCGTGCCGGTCAGCCGGCTGGCCAAGTGGAAGACGGCGATCCAGATGACGTCGCTCGGCTTCCTGATCGTCGGCGACGCCGGCTTCGCATTCCTGCCGGTCGTGCTCATCGGCGAGGTGCTGCTGTGGATCGCCGTCACGCTGACGCTGATCACCGGGTACGCGTATTTCCGGGCCGCCTTCGGCGCGCTGTTGTCCGGCCGGCCTCGTCGCATCCGACCGGCCTCCAAGGTTGCCAAGCAGGCGACGACCGCAGGCTGACCGGCGCGGCGGCTTGGCCGCCCTGGGGCCGCCCTGTAGCCGCCCTGGGGCCTTGACGTCTGCTGCCATCCGGACAATCTAGCCGCACGATTGCGGGAGAGGCGCCGTTGAAGGTGTTCGGCCTGGCCGGCTGGAGCGGCAGCGGCAAAACCACGCTCATGGTGCGGCTATTGCCCGAGCTGGTGCGGCGGGGCATCGCGGTATCGACGATGAAGCATGCTCATCACGAATTCGACGTGGACCAGCCCGGCAAGGACTCCTACGAGCATCGCCGCGCCGGGGCGACGGAGGTGATGGTGACCTCCTCGCGCCGCTGGGCGCTGATGCACGAATTGCGCGGCGCGCCCGAGCCTGGCGTGGAGGCGCTGGTCAAGCAGATGGCGCCGGTCGACCTGCTGCTGATCGAGGGTTTCAAGGTGCACGCGCACGACAAGCTCGAGGTCTATCGCCCCTCCTTGGGAAAGCCGATGCTGTACCGCAACGACGCGCGGGTGGTGGCGCTGGCCAGCGACGCGCGCATCGACGGGATCGGCGTGCCGCAGTTCGATCTCGAGGACGTGCCGGCGATCGCGGGTTTCATTGTCCGGCATTGCGGCCTGGCGGCGCGGAGCTGAAATGGCGCAGCTGAGCGACGACTGCTTTGCCTTCGGCGGCCCGCTGATGACGGTGGCGGAAGCAGGCGCGCTGATGGCCCGGCGGCTCCGGCCGGTGACCGAACCCGAGCGCGTGACGCTGCTGCAGGCGTCGGGTCGCATCCTGGCCGAGGACGTCGTCGCCAACGCCGACGTGCCGCCGCACGACAATTCGGCCGTGGACGGCTATGCCGTGCATTTCGACGATCTCAACGCCGCGGCCGAGACGCGCCTGCCGGTGCTTTCCGCGAAGGCGGCAGCCGGCCATCCTTACGCGGGCGCGGTGCCGCGCGGTCACGCGCTGCGCATTTTCACCGGCGCGGTCATGCCGCCCGGCCCCGACACGGTGATGATGCAGGAGGACTGCTCGGTCGAGTGCGGACCCACTGGCGCCAATGGGGCGGGCGAGACCGTCGTCATCCGCCCGGGCATCGTGCGCGGCGCCAACCGCCGCCGCGCCGGCGAGGACGTGCGCGCGGGCGCGGTGGTGCTGAAGCGCGGCACGCGCCTTAGGCCCCAGGATATCGGCATGGCGGCGAGCGTCGGGCGCGTCGATCTTGCGGTCTACCGGCCGCTGCGCGTGGCGCTGTTCTCGACCGGCGACGAGCTGCGCGAGCCGGGCACGGCGCTGACGCCGGGCGCCATCTACGACTCGAACCGCTATACGCTGGCGGCGCTGCTGTCCGGACTCGGCTGCGCGGTCAGCGACCTCGGCATTCTCGCCGACCGCGCGGAGGTCGTGCGCGATGCCTTGGCGCGGGCGGCCGAGGCGCACGACCTGATCGTGACCTCGGGCGGCGTGTCGGTGGGCGAGGAGGACCACGTCAAGGCGGCCGTGGAGGCGCTGGGGTCGCTGCATGTCTGGCGCCTGGCGATCAAGCCGGGCCGGCCGGCCGCGCTGGGCCAGGTCGGGCGCACGCCGTTCCTGGGCCTGCCCGGCAATCCGGTGGCGGTGATGGTGACGTTCTACGGCCTTGCCCGCGCGCTGGTGCTGACGCTCGCCGGCGCGGTGCCCGACGATCCGCACCGCTTCCGCGTGCGCGCCGGGTTTGCGCACAAGAAGAAGGCGGAGCGTCGCGAGTTCTTGCGCGCAAGACTCGAACGCGACGGCGACGGCGCGCTGGTGGCGCGGCGCTTCCCGCGCGACGGGGCGGGAATCCTGTCGTCGATGGTGGAGTCGGACGGGCTGGTTGAATTGCCGGAAGAGCTGACCAGATTGGAACCAGGGACGATGGTCGACTTCCTGCCGTTCAGCGAGGTCCAGCGGTGAGGGTGCTCTATTTCGCCTGGCTGCGCACGCATATCGGCCACGCGGAGGACCGGATCGATCTGCCCGCCGGGGTGCGCGACGTGCGCGGGCTGGTCGAGCATCTGCGCGCGAAGGGCCTGGGCTATCAGCGGGCGCTGACCGATCTCGCGACGGTGCGCGTGGCGGTCAACCACGAGTATGTCGGCTTCGACCACGCGCTGAAGCCGGGCGACGAGGTCGCCTTCTTCCCGCCGGTGACGGGCGGGTAAGGGGCAGGTGAGGTGTTTGCATCGACCATCCCGCTTTCGTCATGGCCGCGCTTGTCGCGGCCATCCACGTCGACCGCAGGCCTACAGAATGGCGCTAGGGGCACTGCTATCCTGCGAACCTCTTTCGCCACTGCCCCGACGTGGATGCCCGGGACAGGCCCGGGCATGACGAATATGGGATCGGTGGCGGAGTCGCTCCCATGATCCGCGTGCAGCGCGAGGACTTCGACCCCGGCGCCGAGATCGCGGCGTTGACCGCCGGCCGTCACGACATCGGCGGCGTTGTCAGCTTCGTCGGCCTGGTGCGCGAGCTGGCGCCTGGCGGGCGCGTCGGCGCCATGACGCTCGAGCACTATCCCGGCATGACCGACAAACAGCTGCGGGACATCGACGCGGAGGCGAACCGGCGCTGGCCGCTGGCCGCTTCGCTGATCATCCATCGCTATGGGCGGATGGAGCCGGGCGAGCGGATCGTGCTGGTCGTGACGGCAAGCCCGCACCGCGACGCCGCGTTCGATGCCTGCCGCTTCCTGATCGACTGGCTGAAGACCAAGGCGCCGTTCTGGAAGCTGGAGGAGACCGCCGCGGGAGCGGGGTGGGTCGAGGCGAAGAGCAGCGACGACCTGGCCGCCCGCCGGTGGGACAGCGCCTCCGGCAAGCCCGGTGCGGCAGAGTGACGTGACGCTTTCCGAGCGCCGCTCGTCGGCGTGACGTGGCGCCGCGGCGCAATGGCCGCGCGCCATGAAGCGCCGCATACCGGAAAAATGCTGGTGATCGCCGATGCGTCCGAAAGTCGCAATCCGCCGGATTTAATAGTTGTTAATTCCCGGCCGATACTATCCGAAAGGCTACAGAACGATGACCTTTGCGATAGGTGCTTGCGTTCCTGCGTGGCGAATGGACAAGAGCCTGGACATGGAAAGGAGCGGCAGGAAAACGGCTCGTCCGGCGCGCATCACCGGTCGCCATATCCGATGGGAGTGAAGTCAAGATGGCCAGGGAATTTCACCAGATTATGTTCTCGCTCGACGAGGTGATGCGCGCGGTGACCGCGTATCGCCGCAACCACGCCGACTTCCTGCCGGCCGGCACGATCAAGCGTCATGTGCTGTCGGGATCGAAGCTTACGCTGTCGATCGAACTCACCTATGCCGGCAACCGCCAGATCCTGGACTTCGCTCTCGATGCCACGCAACTGACCGATCCCATCATCAAGTTTTGCGCCGAGAACAACATCGCCGTGCCGCGTGCCGACCGCCGCAACATCAAGTTCACCAACAGCGAGCTGATACTCGAACTCGTGGCCGCCGCCGGCGATACGGTGCCGCTGGCCGCGATGGCGCAGCAGTCCAGGCCGCGCCCGCAGCTCGGGGTCTAGACAGGGCCGCTTCCGCCGCGCGCCGCCGGCGCGCGGCGGGCGCCGGCTATCGCGATCCCGGCTTCAGCGGATCGAAGATGCGCACCATGTCGCCCCGACGCGGCTTCGCCAGCCATTGCGGCCTGGCCAGCGCCGCGCGCATGTCCTCGTGGCCCGCGATCCAGCGGTCCTGCATCGACGCGCGCGAGAACTCGTAGTCCTTCGAGCTGGTCTCGTCGTACTTGCTGCGATAGATCAGGTGGACGATGTCGTAGACGCAGGTCGCGGTGAACCGGCGCAGCCGGGCGACCGACTTGTGGCCGTTCACCGCCGCCGGCAGCATCCCCAGCACGTCGGCGACCGCGCCGCGCAATTCGTGAAGCTGGGCCGCCCGGTCGGTCAGCATGCGCGTGCGGCTGGAATAGGCGATGTCCTTCTGGCGCTCCATCACGTCGGCCAGGGTCGCCGGCAGCGGCCCGCGCGCGCTGAACAGATCGACCTGGAAGGCCAGGGTGCCGACGCGCGGCGTCTCGTCCAACAGGTGGTTGAGCGGCGTGTTGGAGACGATGCCGCCGTCCCAGTACCAGGCGCCGTCGATCTCGACGGGTGGAAAGCCCGGCGGCAGCGCGCCGCTGGCCATGATGTGCTCGGGCCCCATGCGCACCTGCCGCGTGTCGGCGCGCGTGGTCGGGTAGTTGCAGAAGAACGTGTAGTTGCCGGTGGCGACCTCCACCGCGCCGACGCTGAAGCGCACGTCGTCGTCGTTCAGCCGGTCGAAGTCGATCAGCCGCTCCAACGTCTCGTGCAGCGGCGTGGTGTCGTAGTAGCTGGTGACCATCGCGAATTTCGGCGGCCACAGCCAGGGCGGCGGCACGCGCGGCTCGAAGAAGCCGGGCCGGCCGACCAGGGTCGTGAGCGTCGAGCTGAACTCGGCGAAGGCCTCGCGCATCGGCTCGGGGATCGGCGGCTCGATCCAGCCGCTGTTCGACGATACCAGCGCCCAGAACTCCTCCAGCCGCTCCAGCCGGTGCGCGGGCGCGTTGCCGGCGATGATCGCGGCGTTGACCGCGCCGATCGAAACGCCCGACAGCCAGTCCAGGCGATAGCCCGCCTCGTCGAGCGCCTGGTAGACGCCGGCCTGGTAGGCGCCCA
>JADZDN010000091.1 GCA_020851015.1 Alphaproteobacteria bacterium
GCAGGTCGCGCAGGGAGACCAGCGGCAGCAGGCGGTCGCGCAGGCGCATGACCGGCGCGCCGTTGATGTTCTCGATCGCGTGCTCCGAGGTGGACGAGGCGCGCACGAGTTCCAGCACGCTCATCTGCGGAATGGCGAAGCGTTCGCCGGCGCATTCGACGATCAGCGCCGAGACGATGGCGAGCGTCAGCGGGATCTTGATGACGGCCGTCGTGCCCTTGCCTTCGCGCGAGCGCAGCTCGACCGTGCCGCCGATCTTCTCGATGTTCGTGCGCACGACGTCCATGCCGACGCCGCGGCCCGACACCGCCGTCACCTGCGCGGCGGTCGAGAAACCGGCGCGGAAGATGAACATGTGGATCTGCTGCTCGGACATCTCCTCGAGCTCGGCCTCGGTGGCGAGACCCGAGGCGACCGCCTTCGCCTTGATTTTCGCCGTGTTCAGGCCGCGACCGTCGTCGGCGATCTCGATGATGATATGGCCGCCTTCGTGATAGGCGTTGAGCGTGATGGTGCCAGTCTCGGGCTTGCCGGCGGCGGCGCGGTCCGACGGCATTTCGATGCCGTGGTCGCCCGAGTTGCGCACCATGTGCGTGAGGGGATCGCGGATCAGCTCGAGCACCTGGCGGTCGAGCTCGGTTTCCGCGCCCAACATCACCAGCTCGATCTTCTTGTTCAATTCGTGCGACAGGTCGCGCACGATGCGCGGCAGCTTGGCCCAGGCGTTGCCGATCGGCTGCATGCGCGTCTTCATCACGCCTTCCTGCAGCTCCGACGTCACCTGGCTGAGGCGCTGCAGCGGCGCGGCGAACTCGCTTTCCTGCTGGCTGCGCAGGATCTGCAGCAGCTGGTTGCGGGTCAGCACCAGCTCGCTGACCATCGTCATCAGGTTCTCGAGCAGGTCGACGTGGACGCGGATGCTCTGGCCGGCGACCGAGGATTCCTTGGCCTCGACCGCGCCGCCCGCGGCCTTGGCCGGCGCGCCGTCGCCCTTGGCGACGACCGCGGTCTTCGCGGCCGCCTTGTCGCCCGCCAGCAGGTCGTCCTTGACCGCGGCGAACAGCGGCAGCACCTCGGCCATCACGTCGGGCTGCACCTCGAGCATCTTCAGCGCCGCCTCGATATGGGCGCCCAGCAGCGCGAACTGCGGCGGTCCGAAACCTTTCGCCACGGCGGGCTGGAACAGCTTGGAAAGGTCGGCGGGCTTGTAGCGGTTGATCGAGCCCAGCGACTTCACCATGTAGTCGCGCAGATGGCCCTGCAGCAGGTCCATGTCGATGCCGTCGATCAGCGCCTTCAGCACCTTGTCGCCGGCGACGCTCTGGAACGCCGCGTCGACCATCGCGTCGACCATCGAATCGCCGCCGAAGCGCTCGTAGAGCGATCCCGCGGGCTTGGCCTTCTTCGCCTTGGCCGGCTCGGCGGCCTTGGGCGGCTCGGCCGCTTTCGGGGCTGCGGCCGGCGCGGCTTCCACCGGTGCCTCGGCCGGGGGCTCAGCCGGGGGCTCAGCGGACGCTTCGGGGGCCGCCTCGGCCTCGCCGCGTCCCTCGGCCAGCGCATTCAACTGGCTGGTCAAATCGCTGTCCTCGCCCGCCGGCTCGGCCTCGGTTGCCTCCAGTTCGGCCACCAGCGACTTGATGCGGTCGAGCGCCTTCAAGATCAGGCTGATCGCCTTGGGCGTAACCTGCATCTCGCCGTCGCGGACCTTGCCCAGCACGTTTTCGGCGGAGTGCGCCACCGCCTCGAGCCGCGGCAGGCCAAGAAACCCGCAAGTGCCCTTGATGGTATGGACGAGCCGGAAGATGTTGTTGAGCATCCCCGGGTCGTCGGGGTTCTGCTCCAGCTTCACCAGTTCAACGTCAAGGACCGCGATGCTCTCGGTCGTCTCGGTCAGGAATTCGCGAAGTAGGTCGTCCATTTTGCCCTTGCCTGCAGCGAGTTGGTTCGGTTCGCGGTCGGCCGTGATGGCCCCCGACGACGCACGGAGAGGCAGGGCGAAGGTTGCAGAAATTGTTTAACAAGAGTTTGACGGGGAGCTGCCCGCCAACGCGCTCTATCTACTTGCACTTTCGGCATGTTCGGAAGGTGTAGACGCGGGCATGAGGGCGCGGCCGTCAACCATGGTCGCGGGCCGGCCCGATCGCTAACCCGCGACGTTGGGGATCGTGACCGCGAAACTCATCTGGTCCTGTCCCGGTTCGGCGATCTCCAGCTTGCCGCCCATGCGGGCGGCCAGGCGCACCGCGAAATAGGGCTGCGCGCCGCGGGCGTTGAGCGCCTCGACCTTTGCCGCCGGGTTCAGCGCCTCGCGGATGTCCTCGTGCAGGCGGCAGGCAGGCCCGGCGGCGGCCACCGCGAGGCGCGCCTTGCCGTCCTCGCCGGCCACCGCGATACGCAACGTGCCGCCGCGCGGAAGCGCTTCCGAGGCAAGCGCCACAAGGTTCAGCAGCAACTTGCCCCAGCCGGGCGTTTCCGGCGCTTGCGCCGCCGGCTCCCACTCGATCGTCGCCTTCCCGCCCTCGAGGAAACCGGCGATCATCCCCTTCACGTCGTCCAGCGACTGCGCGATCTGCGAGCCGGCGAGGCCGAAGGCGATACGGTAGTACTGCAGCCGGCGCGCCGCCTGGCGGCCGCTGGTGCCGATCAGCGCCATCGCCTCGTCGCTGGCGCCGCCGAATTCCTCCATCAGCTCGACCCCGTTGTTGACGGCGCCGACCGGGCTCACCAGGTCGTGGCAAAGCCGGGAGCACAGCAGCTCCGCGATGCGAAGATCGTCGTTCAATGTGTCCTCCCGGCCGGAACGCCTGTCCGCCAAATCCCTGGCGTCGACACTATACTAGCGCATAGGAAGAATCGTTTGGGCAGATTGGCATGCTCGTCATGATAGGTGGAGCGTGACCGACCGGCTGGCGCCCGGTACCTGGGTGCGCAATCCGGCTCGCCCCGACTGGGGCCTGGGCCAGGTGCAATCCGCCGTTGGATCGCGCGTGACGGTCAGCTTCGAACATGCCGGCAAGCTCTTGATCAACACCGCGGTTGTAACGCTGGAGCCGGTTGACGAACGCACGCGAGCCTAGGGCCGCCGAGCGGCGCGGCGGCTAACGCCTGGCGATGTCCGCCACCTGGCCCTGGGTCATGGCGACCAGGTCCTGCGCGCCGACCCGGAACACCGCGTTCGGCGTGCCGCCCGCCGCCCACAGCTCGCCCAGCGCCAGCAGGTCGCGGTCGATATAGGTCGCGAGCCGCGAGGGATGCCCGACCGGCGGCACGCCGCCGATCGCGAAGCCCGTGCGGTTGCGCACGAACTCGGCGTCCGGCCGCTCGATGCGCTCGCCCACAAGCGCCGCCAGCTTCTTCTCGTCCACGCGGTTCTCGCCGCTGGCGATCACCAGCACCGGCCGGTCGCCCGGCCTTGTGCGGAAGATCAGCGACTTGGCGATCTGCGCCACCGTGCAGCCGACCGCGGCGGCGGCCTCGGCCGAGGTGCGCGTCGACGCTTCGTGCTCGATCACCGCGCAGGCGAACCCCAGGACGGCCAGCGCGTCCTGGACCTTCTGCGCGCTGGGACTGAGCGGCACGACGGCGCTCAGCCCGCCAGCTCGCGCGAGCGGCGCGTGGCGGCGGCGATCGCCCGGGTGAACAGCGGCTGCAGCCCGTCCGGCGCCATCAGCACCTTCAGCGCCTCGAGCGTCGTGCCGCCCGGGCTGGTGACGTTCTGGCGCAAGGTCGCGGGCTCGTCGGGCGACAGGCGCGCCAGCTCGCCCGATCCGCAGACCGTCGTGCGCGCCAGGCGCCTGGCCAGGTCGGGCGGAAGCCCGGCGTCGATGCCGGCCTGGGCCAGCACCTCGATCAGCAGGAAGACATAGGCGGGTCCGCCGCCGGACAGCGCGGTCACCGCGTCCAGCAGCGCCTCGTCCTCGACCCAGTGCACCTCGCCGACGGCGCCAAGCAGCCGGTCGGCCTGGCTGCGCCGCGCCGCGCTGACATGGCGATTCGGCACGGCGACGGTGGCGCCGCGTCCGACCGACGCCGGCGTGTTCGGCATCGAGCGCACGACGGCCGCGTCGGCCCCGAGGTGGCGCGCGAAATAGGCCAGCGTCTTGCCGGCGGCGATCGACAGGAACAGCGGCTTTTCCGCCGCGATCCGCGCCAGCGCCGCCAGCCCCTGGTCCATCGTCTGCGGCTTGACCGCCAGCAGCACGATGCCGGGCCTGACGCCGGCCAGGTCCTCGGCGCGCGCGACATGGGTTACGCCAGGTGCGCCGGAAAATTCGCGCATCGCCTCGGCGTTGGGTTCGATGACATGGACCGGCGCGGCGCCGCCGCCGGCGATCTTCTGGTCGAGCCAGCCGCGCAGCAGCGCGCCGCCCATCTTGCCGCAGCCGAGGAGAAGCAGGGATTCGGAGGTCACGGGGGGTGGTCCCTTTTTTGCGTTCCTCTTCCTTCGAGACGCTCGCCGCGTTCGCTCCTCAGGATGACGCGTCCATTCGAAGCCGCAAGAATCGCGTCATCCGGAGGAGGCGCGAAGCGCCGTCTCGAAGGATGATGAACGCAGAATGGGGCGGAACGCCCCGCCGGATCAATGGAAGAGTCTAGGCCTCGCCGATCGTGTCGACCATCGCCGACACCATCGCGTCGGACGGGTTCTTGCCGCCCCAGATCACGAACTGGAAGGCGGGATAGAAGCGGTCGGATTCGGAGAGGGCAATGTCCACAAGGTCCTCGAGCTGCTCGACCGCCGCGCCCCCCGCCCCGCGCAAGAGCAGGCTGTGGCGGAAGGTCGGCGTGGCGTCGTCCAGGCACAGCTCGAAATGCCCGGCCCACAGCGATTCGTTGATCAGCGCCAACAGGTCGACCACCGGACGCTTGCGGGCGTCGGGCACCTTGACGTCGAGCGAGCACGAGAACTGCAGCGCGCAGAGATCGGGATGCCAGGCGAAGAACAGCCGGTAGTCGCCCCAGCGGCCGGCGATCTGCGCCAGCAGCTCCTCCTCGCCCGCCCGCTCGAACGGCCAGTCATGGGCGCTGACGATCTCTTCCACCAGATCGAGCGGGTTGGATTGGGAGGGGCTGCGCTCGGCAAGTGAAAGCGTCATCGCTACCCCTCCTGCGACGGCCCGCGCGCTCGCGCGCACGAAGCCTTCATCCCCAGATGTCGTAGGTCCCACTTGATCTTGTGGAATAGGGACCTTCACCCGCTACAAGAGGTAAACTGTGTCAAATCATTGAGTCGCACAAGAGGAAAGTTACGAGGGATTGTGGACTAGTCCGGCTGATGCTCGCGGCTGGCGGTCGGCGCGACCCGGCCTGCTTCGAGCGCGGCGACCCGCGCGGCCAGGCGCTCCTGCTCCTCGCGCGCGGCCTGGGCCATGGCGCGCACGACCTCGAACTCCTCGCGCGTGACCAGGTCCATGCCGGCCAGGATGCGCTCGAACTGCTGGCGCAGGCGCGCCTCGACCTCCTCGCGCACGCCGGCCAGCGTGCCCAGCGCGCCGCCCGCGACGCGTGCCAGGTCGTCGATCAGCCGATGGTCGAACTGCATGGAAGGAACTCCGTCGCTGCCCAGGGGAAAGTATGGCGGCGCGCGCCCGGCGCTTCAATCCGCCTTGTCCCGCCCCGCCCCGACCACCTATAAGGCCGCCATGCCGTCTGGGAGCGCCACATGATCCTCGTCACCGGCGGGGCCGGCTTCATCGGCTCGAATCTGCTGGCCGGGCTGGAGGCGCGCGGCCCCGTCGCGCTGGCGGTCTGCGACCGGCTGGGCACGGACGAGAAATGGCGCAACATCGCCAAGCGCGAAATCGCCGCCTTCGTGCCGCCCGAGCGCCTGGCGGCGTTCCTCGACGCGAACCGCGACGCGCTCGATGCCGTGTTCCATCTCGGCGCCGTCTCCTCGACAACCGAACGGGACGCCGACCTGATCGTCGAATCGAACTTCACCCTCTCGCTGCAGCTCTGGGACTGGTGCGCGCGGCACGGCAAGCGGCTGATCTACGCCTCCTCGGCCGCGACCTACGGCGACGGCGCCCAAGGCTTCGACGACGACGGCTCGGTCGCGCACCTGGCGCAGCTGAAGCCGCTCAACGCCTATGGCTGGAGCAAGAACGCCTTCGACCGCCGCGTCGCGCGGATCGTCCAGGGCAACGGCGCGCGCCCCCGGCAATGGGCCGGCGTCAAGTTCTTCAACGTCTACGGGCCCAACGAGTACCACAAGGGCGCCATGGCCTCCGTCGCCTACCACACCTACCGGCGCGTCAAGGACGGCGGGCGCGCGCGCCTGTTCCGCTCGCACAACCCGCAATACAAGGACGGCGGGCAGATGCGCGACTTCGTGTGGGTCGGCGACTGCGTCGACGCGCTGCTGTGGCTCTACGACAATCCCGACAAGGAGGGCCTCTACAACATCGGCAGCGGCGCGGCGCGCAGCTTCCTCGACCTGACCAACGCGGTCTACGCGGCGCTGGGACGCACGCCGGAGATCGAATGGGTCGACACGCCCGCGGAGATCCGCGCCAAGTACCAGTACTTCACGCAGGCCAAGATCGACCGCCTGCGCGCCGCCGGCTACAAGAAGCCGACGACGACGCTCGAGAATGGGGTCGCGACCTATGTGCGCGATTTCCTGGAATCGGCGGATCCGTATCGATAGCGGCTATACCGCGACCTCGTCCTTCGACAAGCTCAGGACGAGGATGAAACAAGATCCTCATCCTGAGCTTGTCGAAGGATGAGCTTGTCGAAGGATGAGCTTGTCGAAGGATGAGCTTGTCGAAGGATGAGCTTGTCGAAGGATGAGCTTGTCGAAGGATGAGCTTGTCGAAGGA
>JADZDN010000092.1 GCA_020851015.1 Alphaproteobacteria bacterium
ACAGGCTGTTGCCGAAGATGTCGGCATCCGCGTAGTCGTATGCGGCCCACGGCTGGATCTTGCCCGAAGGCGCGGGTGCCGCGATCGACGACATCATGCGGGCGTCCAGGGTGCGCCAGTTGGCGCGTTCGACGTCGGTGGGCGCCTGCCCCAGCGCCGCCATCTGTTGCGGGCCGGTCACCATGGACACGATCGCTTGCGCGAGCACGGCTCCGGCGCCGCTGGTCGGATGGATGCCGTCGGCGAAGACGTACGCGTTGTTGGCGTTCGGTGCGACCAGCGTCGACGGCGTGCACTGCAGCGAGCTTTGGGTCGTGCACGCGACACCGGTGGTGTTGCTGAAGCCGTAGGGGGCCGGGTTCGCGATGATCTCGCTCAGGAACGCCGACGTGTTGAACTGGATCACCTGCGCATTGGCCGACGCGATCGCGGCATTCAACGTGGTGTTGAACAGCCCCGAGAGCTGGCTGAACGTCGCCACCGCCACCGGCCCCTGCGCATTGACGCCGGGCGTCTTGCCCAAGTCGGGCAGGTTCTGCAGGACGATGTACTGCGCGCCGGCCGCGCGCAGCTTCACCACTTGCGCCGCGAGATCGGTGGCGGCCTGCACCACGCCAGCCTGCGCCTGCGCCGACGTGATCTGCCCCTGCTGCGCCAGCGTGACCAGCGTGAGCAGATCGTTGCCGCCGCCCTGGATCTGGTAGAGCGTGTTCGGATCGAGCGGGCCCTTGCCGATCTGCAGGTTGACCTGTTGCGCGACCGAGTAATCCGGCACGCCCGGTTGCGGCTGGGCCTGCGGCGAATTGACGCGCGCGCCGCCTTGCGCATAGTCGGTGCCGCCCTTGAACGACGGCGTGACCGTGATGCCCCAGTTCTGGCCGACGAACATCGGCGTCACCAGGCCCGGGTTGGTGGTGAAGCGGGCGCCGTTGTACTGGCCGGCGTCGCTCAAGCTGTCGCCGAAGATGTAAGTGTTTGTAAACTGCGCGGACGCGGCTCCGCTGAACAACGTAGCAGAAAGGGCGCCGGCAACGAGCGTGGAACGGAACAACCGCATGGTCTTTCTCCTGTTGTAGGGGTTCGCTGCACGCTGGGCGCCGTTGTCGTCGACAGGCGTTCGCTGCACGGCAAAATTCTACGGCAAAAGCCACCATTTGCGGCGCTGCGCCACGGTCAACGAACAGCCCGCCGGGAGCGTTGTCTTACGCGTCCAAAGGAGACTACAAGAATGAACGTGTCGATAAGCCCCGTGTTGCGACGCGGCAACGCCCTCGTGCGAATGCTCGCCTTCGCGCTGGCCGCGCTGCTGCCGGCCGTGGCCCTTGCCCAGCCTGCGCAGGACTTGCCCGGGCGCGTGGGACGCGTGGCCGACCTGGGCGGCGAGCTCTTCCTGGCGCCCCAGGACAAGCCCGATGCCTGGAACGCGGTCGGCATCAACTGGCCCGTGACGAGCGGCGACAACCTGTGGGTCGGCAACGACGGGCGCGCCGAGATCGACTTCGGCGGCGGCCAGCTGCGCCTCGCGGGCGACAGTAACGTGCACGTGTCGCGTCTGGATGATCGCAGCTTCGCGCTGTTCCTGGCGCAGGGCCGCGCCGCCGTGCGCGTGCGCGTGCTGGATCCGGGCGACAGCGTTTACATCGACACGCCGAACGCGCAGGTCGCGATCCCGCGCCCGGGCCTTTACCGCATCGACGTGAGCGAGGACCGCACGCAAACGCGGATCATCGTGCGCGAAGGCGAGGCCAACGTGCTGACGCAAGGCACGGTGCAGCAGGTGCTGCCCGGCCAGGCGGCGAGCGTCGACGGTGCCGATCCGCGCTATGCAACGGTGGTCAACGGCATCGGCACCGACGGCTTCGACGCGTGGGTCGCCAGCCGCGACCGCCGCTATGCCGGCCGCAGCAACTACGTCTCGCCGCAGATGGTGGGCGCGGCCGATCTCGACCAGTACGGCACTTGGTCGCAGACGCCGGAGTACGGCGCGGTGTGGTTTCCGACCGAGGTGGCGGCCGACTGGGCGCCGTATCGCAACGGCTACTGGGTCGACGTCGGCGGCTGGGGCCCGACCTGGGTCGACGCGGCGCCCTGGGGCTACGCGCCGTTCCACTACGGGCGCTGGGTGTGGTGGGGCGGCCGCTGGGCGTGGGCGCCGGGCCGGTTCGTCGCGCGTCCCATCTGGGCGCCGGCGCTGGTCGGCTGGGCCGGCGGTGCGGGCTGGGGTGTGGCCGTCGGCATCGGCGGGCCGGTGTACGGCTGGGTGCCGCTCGGGTGGGGTGAGCCGTTCCGCCCGTGGTGGGGCCACTGCTCGTTCGGGTGCTGGGAGCGCTTCAACCGCCCGGTCAACGTGAACATCACCATCAACAATTTCAACAACCCGCCGCCGCCGCGCTGGGTCAACGCATCGCGTCCGGGCGGCATGACCGCGGTGTCGCAGGCCGCGTTCACCTCGCGTCAGCCGGTGCAGGCCAACCTCGTGCGCATGCCGCGCGAGGCGGTGACCAGCGCACCGGTGATGAACAGCGCGCCGGCCGTGCGCATCCAGCCGACGCAACTGTCGGCGCGACCCGAACGCGCGCCGCCGGCGGCCTCGACGTTCCAGACGACATACGCGCGTCCCGCGCCGCCTGCGGCGACCGCCACCGGGGTGCGGCCGCTACAGCCGGGCACGGACGCCTCGCGCAGCCGTACGCCGTCCACCACGGCCGTCCAGGCGCCGCCTCGTGCGGGTACGTACACGCCGCCCGCGAGCACCGCGCGGCAGGCGCCGAGCCAGCCCGCCTTCGCACCTTCGCAGCCGTCGCAGGCGCGCCAGGTGCAGCCGCAGCAGCCGGCGCAGGCCCACGTTGCGCCGCCGTCGCAGGGCAACGCGATGCGCGCGCGTGGGCAGGAGACGATGCCGATGCCGCAGGCGCAGCGCGCACCGGTGCAGCCGTCGCAGTCGATGCAGCGCGCGGCGCCGCAGCCGCAAGTCGCGCAGCAGCCGGTGCAGCGCGCCGCGCCGCAGGCGCAACCGCAACCGCAGCCCCGGGCGATGCCGCAGCAGCCTTCGCCGGCGCCGCAAGCGCAGGGCAGTCGCGGTGGCGATCGCGGCAGTGGGGACGGCGGCGGCAACCGCGGTCGCGGTGACGATCAAGGGGGAGGCGGCGGACAGGCGAACCGCGCGCCGCGCTAGCTACTATCCCCTCTGTGTCATCCCGAGCAAAGCGAGGGATCCGAATCCGACCCTATTTGGCGTCCGCCCGCACGCGCGCGTACGTGCCGGGCGCCGCCTCGATCACCTTGAGCTTTCCCTTGCCTGGAATGCGCGCGGGAACTTCACGCCCGAGGTGGGGCGAAAGCCACTGCCGCCAGTTCGACC
>JADZDN010000093.1 GCA_020851015.1 Alphaproteobacteria bacterium
ATGCCGATCAGCCCGCCGCCGGCGATGCCCACGCGGTCGACGATGACGCAGCGCCCGGTGCGCTTCAGCCGCCGGTATTCGTCGAGCGCCACGAGCTGCCGGGCGCGCAGCACCACGTCGGCGATGCCGTCGCGCGGGACCGCGTCGCCGGCGCGTTCCTCCAACGTCTCCGTATCGACCACGCGCTCGATCGCCTGCACCGCGGCCTTGAACTCGCGGGTGGCGATGCGGACCGTCACTTCCTGCCCCGCCGCCAGCTTGTCCGCCGCCATCCAGAACAGGCGGGCGCGGAACACGGTGGTCTCGATCGGCGGCGCGTCGACATGGCTCGCCATCTCGCCGCGCTCGACGAAAAGCTGGTCGTCCAGCGTGATGCCGACGGACTGCCCGGCCTCGGCGCGCGCAGGCGGCGCGGGCACGTTCCAGGCCTCGATCGACGCGACGCGCGCGGTCTTGTTGCTGGGCGAGAACAGCAGCGTGTCGCCGACGGCGAGCCGGCCGCTCTCGATCCGGCCCACCAGGATGCGGCGCTCGTCGAATTTGTAGACGTCCTGCAGCGGCAGCCGCAGCGGCTGCTCGAGGTCGGGCGCCGCGGCGCGGAAGGCGTCCATCGCCTCGACGATCGTCGGCCCCCGGTACCAGCCCATGTGGGCCGAGCGCGCGACCAGGTTGTCGCCGTCGCGCGCCACCACGGGGATGAAGGCCGAGGGCTTGATCCCCAGCGACGCCAGGTAGGCGCCGTAGGTCGCGCGGATCTCCGCGAAGCGCGCCTCGGCGTAGTCCACCGTGTCCATCTTGTTGACGACGACGGCGACCTGCTCGACGCCCAGGAGGTGCAGCAGGTAGCCGTGGTGGCGCGACTGCTGGCGCACGCCCTGCGCGGCGTCGATCAGCAGCACGGCGGCATCGGCCGCCGACGCGCCGGTGATCATGTTGCGCAGGAATTCGCGGTGCCCCGGCGCGTCGATCAGCACGTAGTCGCGCTTGGCCGTCTTGAACCAGATCTGCGCCGTGTCGATGGTGATGCCCTGGTCGCGCTCGGCCTTGAACGCGTCCATCAGGAACGCCCACTCGAACGGCATGCCGCGCCGCTCGCACATCGCGCGGATCGCCTCGGCGCGGCCCTCGGGCAGCATGCCGGTGTCGTGGAACAGCCGGCCGACCAGGGTCGACTTGCCATGGTCGACCTGGCCGACCACGACGACGGCAAGCTGGCGCCCGGCGCTATCTGCGGATTGCGTCATTCCGGCCTTGGGTCGGGGTTGGGACCGTGCGTGCGGCGCGGGGGTGTATAGCCGGTCGGCCGCGTCGCCACAAGCAAGCCGCGACGCCCGGCCTCAGGCGCGCCCGGGCAGCGCCGCCGGCGGGTTTACCAGCATTACGTCCATGCGGTTATAGGCGAATTCGATGCCTTGCTCGCCGAAGGCCTTGTCGATCGCCAGGCGAAGCTCGTTTCCGGCCGGCACGATATGCGCCAGCTCCGCGACGAAAACGCGAAGCTCGAACTCCAGCGACGACGCGCCGAAATTGGCGAAGACGACGGTGGGCTGCGGCAGCGACAGCACCAGCTTGTTGGCGCGGGCGCAGGCCATCAGCACCTCGCCGACCTTGGTCACGTTCGAGCCGTAGACCACGCCCAGCTTGATGTCGACGCGCGAGGTGCCGTTCTTGTGGGTCAGGTTGATCACCGGCGCCGAGATGATGACCGAGTTGGGGACGATGACGGTCGCGCCCTCGCCGGTATCCACCTCGGTCGCGCGCACGTTGATGGCGCGGACCTGGCCGGTCTGGTCGCCGACCCTGATCACGTCGCCGACCTTCACCGGGCGCTCGGCCAGCATGATCAGGCCCGACACGAAGTTGTTGACGATGGTCTGCAGGCCGAAGCCGATGCCGACGCCCAGCGCGCCGGCGACCAGCGCCACGCTGCTGAGGTCGATGCCCATCGCCGATACGCCGACCAGGAGTGCCACGGTGAAGCCCAGGTAGCCGACGGCCGCGCGGATCGAATCCTGCGCGCCGCGGTCCAGCCGGGTCTGCGGCATGACGCGCTCGGACAGAAAGCGCTGGACCAGCCGGGTCGCCAGCAGCATCAGGAAGAAGACGACCACCCCGACCAGCACGTTGCCGGGGGCGATCGTATAGCGGCCAATGTTGACGCCGGTCAGGATGCGGCGAAGCCAGGTGAGCAGGTCGTCCAGGTTGACGCCCCAGATGGTCACCAGGATGACGATCCCCACGAAGCCGCAGGTGGCGTCCACCAGGATCTGCATCCAGGCGCGCAGCCGCTCGGCCTGGCTGTCGTCCAGCAGCAGCGCCTGGCGCGCCCAGTTGCCCGGCGCGGTGCCGGCGTCCAGCGCCAGCGTCATCACGTCGCGGGCCAGCGCGCGCAGCGCGATGTAGGTGACCAGCAGCAGCGCCGTCCATACCAGCCCGGTGACCAGGAAATCGGCGAACGCGCCGTAGCCCGCCAGTGCCGATACCGGCACCATCAGCATCAGCGCCGAGGCGACGAGGCGGAAGCGCAGCCAGCGCAGCGCATTGGCCGCGGTCAGTTGCGGGGCCTGGTCCGGCTCGCCCTCCACCGCCGCGCCGTCGCCCGGCTCCGCGCCGCGCGGGGCCGGCCGCCACAGCCGCGGCTGCGTGACCGCGAACAGCATCAGCGCGATCGCGGTATTGGAGATGAAGCCGTAGACGGCTCCCAGCGCCTCCGCGACGCCGAGGGTCGAGGCCATCAGGTCCAGCGCGATGTCGAGCGCGAACAGGGCGACGAGCAGCAGCAGGCGCCGGCTTAGCGCGCGCGCCTGGGCGTCGTCGATGTGGATCAGGCGCCAGGCGGGCGCATGCGGCGCCAGGGCGGCGGTGATGATCGCCGCCGCCAGCAGCGTGCAGGCGCCCGCCAGCCCCGCGCCGGTCACGATCTCCAGCGCGCGCCCCGACAGCACGCCGCGCGTGTTGGCGTGCCACAGGACGGCGAGGAGCAGCAGGGCCGGCAGCAGTCCGACCGCGATACCCTCGGCCATCGCGGCGGTGAGGCGGCGGGCATAGCTGGGCGCGGCGATCGCGGGGTCGCGGCCGAAATAGCGCACGATGCCGCGCCGGAGCGGGCCCGCCGTCAACCAGCCCACGAGCGAAACGACCGCCAGCGCGACGATGCCGCGGACCCAGCGCCCGTCCTGGCGCATGGCATGGAGCTGCTCGACCGCTTGCCGCAGGCCGCTGGCCAGCGCGTCGCGCAGGTCGATGGCAGCGTCCCAAAGCACCGAGGGAAGGAGCGGGACCGGCCCGACCTGCATCAGGCGCTCGGCAAAGGCGGTGTGCTCGGCGGAGGAAAGCTGCGCCATCAGGTTGTCGGCGCGGCGGACGCACAGCTCCGCCTGCCGCCCGCGGCCTTCGAACGTTGCGAGCTGGTCGCCCAGGTCCTTGCGCTGGGTCGCCACCCCCGCTGGCTCGGGCGCGGCGTCGGCGGCTGGCGGCGGGCCAAGCACGTCCAGCAGCGCGCGCACGGATTGCACCTGCGTGTCGTTGATCTGCTTCTGGGCCAGCGCGGCGTCGCGCAGCTTGCCCAGGTCCTCGCGGTAGTTGCGCGCCTCGGCCGACGTCATGCCCGGCCGGGCGATGGACAGGGTCAGCCGGTCCAGCCGCGCCAGCCAGTCCGCCGCCATCTGGCTGAACAGGCGCTGCTCGCCGCTGGGGCGCTGGTCGGATTCGGTCGTCTGGGCGCGCAGGCAGGGCGGCGCGCACAGCAGAAGCGCGGCAACGAGCGCGGCGGCAAGCAGGATGGAGCGTCGGAACATGGGCGGAATCGCGTTCGGTGGCATTTCCAGCCTAGCATGCAGCCCAAGGGATGGCAGAATCATGGCGAATACGGCCTTGCCGGGCGGCGAAGCGCGACGCTAATGTCCTCGCCGACCGCGCCGCGCGCCCCATGCTCGGGGCAAGCCGCCGAACCGCTCAATCCCTGGGGGGAACGATGAAGCTGCTGCGTTACGGCCCGAAGGGCCGCGAGAAGCCGGGCCTGATGGACTCGACCGGCGCGATCCGCGACCTGTCTCGGGTGGTCAAGGACATCGACGGCGACGCGCTGTCGCCGGCCGGCCTCAAGAAGATCAAGGCGCTCAAGACAGACAAGCTGAAGAAGGTCGCGGGCAAGCCGCGCCTGGGCACGCCGGTCAAGCCGTCCGGCAAGCTGATCTGCGTGGGCCTGAACTACGCCGACCACGCGGCCGAGGCCGGGGTGCCGGTTCCCAAGGAGCCGGTGCTGTTCATCAAGACCGCCAACGCCTATGCCGGCCCGAACGACAAGATCCAGTTCCCGCGCGGCGCCACCAAGATGGACTGGGAAGTCGAGCTGGCCGTCGTGATGGGCAAGCGCGCCCGCTACGTGTCGAAGGAGAAGGCGCTTAGCCACGTCGCCGGCTACACGATCTGCAACGACGTGTCTGAGCGCGCCTTCCAGATCGACCGTGGCGGCAGCCAGTGGACCAAAGGCAAGTTCTGCGACGGCTTCGCGCCGATGGGTCCCTACGTGCTGACCTCGGACGAGGTGAAAGACCCGCAGGCGCTCGACCTTTGGTGCGACGTGAACGGCCAGCGCATGCAGCACGGCAGTACCAAGACGATGATCTTCGACGTCGCGACCATCGTCAGCTACATCAGCGATTTCATCACGCTGGAGCCGGGCGACGTGATCATCACCGGCACCCCGCCCGGCGTCGGCATGGGCAAGAAGCCCAATCCGATCTGGCTTCAGCCCGGCGACGTGGTGACGCTCGGCATCGCCGGCATGGGCGAGCAGCGCCAGGTCTGCGTCGGTTTCGGCAACAAGTAGGCGCATCGCCTCAGCGGCGCAGCACGGCCACCGCCTCGATCCGCGGCGACCACAGGAACTGGTCGATCGGGACGACGCGCTCGATCGCGTAGCCGCCGTCGACCAGCAGCCGCAGGTCGCGCGCCAGCGTCGCGGGCTCGCAGCTGACGGCCACGCAGGTGGGGAGCTTCGATCGCGCGATTTCCTGCGCCTGCGCCGCCGCGCCGGCGCTGGGCGGGTCGAACACCACCGCCGCGAAGCGCGCCAGCTCGCTCGCCAGCAAGGGCCGGCGCATCAGGTCGCGCCGCTCGGTCGAAACCCGGCCGAGCGCGGCGCGGCGGGCGGCGGCGCCTAGCGCGGCGATCGCCGCGCCGTCGCCGTCGACCGCGTGCACGGCGCGGCTGGCCGCCAGCGGCAGGCTCAGCGTCCCGCAGCCCGCGAACAGGTCGGCGACCGCGCCCTTGGGGGCTGCCTTGATGGCGTCCAGTACGGCGTCGCGGATCGCCGCCTCGCCGGCCTTGCCCGCCTGCAGGAAGGCGTCGGGCGGCAGGTCGACCGGCGTCGCGCCGAAGGTGACCTGCGCCGCGCGTCGCGCCGCGATCGGCTCGGCCGGACCCGCGCGAGACTTGTCGTCCGCGAGCCGCCAGCTCGCCCGGGCCAGATCGTGGTCGCCAGCGAACCGCGCCAGGCGTTCGCGGTCCGGCAAGGCCGGCGCCGCCGGCAAGGTCCAGGTCACGTCGGGACCGAGGTCGGTCAGCGTGACGGCGACCTGGAACGCGGCCGGCCGGCGAGCCGGTCGCAGCACGTCGAGCGTTGCCGCGACCGTGCGGCACGGCGCCAGCAGGGCCAGGATGGCCGGCGCGGTCACCGGGCATTGCGCCAGGTCGACGATCGCATGGCCGGCGCGTTCGCGCAGGCCGATCACGACGCCTTTCGCATCGCGCCGGCCGGCGAATCGTACGCGCCGGCGGTCGCCCGGCGGGCTGATCCGCGCCGGCTCGACCGGGAAATCGGACTCCGGCGCCAGCCGCTGGCGGCCAAGAGCCTCGATCAGCAGGCCGCGCTTGACCTGCGCATAGGTCGTCTCGCCCAAGTGTTGCCAGGCGCAACCGCCGCAGGCGCCGAAGGCGGGGCAGGGCGGTTGGCGCCGGTCGGCGCCGCGCGCCCGCCATGCAACCGCCTCGGCCGCGAAGCCGTCGCCGCGACGCTCGATGAGGCGCGCGCGCAGGCGATCGCCCGGTGCTGCGAACGGCACGTAGATCGCGACATTGTCGATCCGGGCGATGCCGTCGCCGCGCGCGCCCAGGGTGCTGATCGCGATCTCGACTTCGTCGCCGGCGGCGGGCGGCGGCCGGGTCAGGGCGTCTTCCAGGTCGGCTGGCCGGCTTCGTTCAGCAGCACCAGGGCCGGCACCTCGCCGACCAGCGACAGCTGCACGCGCGGCTTGCGCTTGGAATCGTTCAGCACGATGCTCGGCCCCGTGCCCTCGATCGCGGCGATGCGCGTGCGCAACTGGCCGTTGCGGTCATAGAGCGCCAGGGTGGGGCCTTCGGGCGGAAAGGCCAGCGCCGCGCCGGCCTTGCCGTTCTCGCCGTAGAGAACCAGCGACGGGCCGAATCCCTCGACGACCGACATGATGGCGCGCGTGCCCCCGGCCGAATCGGTCAGCACCAGCCGGCTGGTCGCGACCTCCTCGCCCGCGGCCTTGACCGCCCCGGTCGACCATGCGGCGGCTATCGCCAGCAGGGCCACCGCGACGCAGGCAACCAAAAGGCGGTTGGTCCGCTCCAGCCGCCGCAGGCGTTCGCCCAGCCGGGCCATCTCGCTGCGTTCGTCCGTCATGTACACTCTCCATCGTATGGCCAGGCCCCCGCGCGGCCTTGGTTGACGCTGATAGCGCCCGGCACGGATACTGGCCCTGCCCAGGACGGCCGGGGAAGGGGGAAATAATGAAAGCGTCGGATCTGTTCGTTCGTTGCCTTGAAGCCGAGGGGGTCACCCATATATTCGGCCTGCCGGGCGAAGAGAACGCCGATGTGATGATTTCGCTCCTCGACAGCAAGATCAAGTTCGTCCTGTGCCGCCACGAGCAGGCGGCCGCCTTCATCGCCGACGCCTATGGCCGGCTGACCGGCAAGTCGGGGGTGTGCCTCGGCACGCTCGGCCCCGGGGCCACCAACCTGATCACTGGGGTCGCCGACGCCAACATGGACCGCGCGCCGCTGGTGTGCATCACCGGCCAGGCCGACACGCGCCGCATGCACAAGGAAAGCCACCAGGCGATGGACGTGATCGGCATGTTCCGCCCGGTCACCAAATGG
>JADZDN010000094.1 GCA_020851015.1 Alphaproteobacteria bacterium
ACGCGGGCCTGGTGCTCGGGCGTGGTGCGCATCGACCGGCCCCACATGAAGTGGATCATCACGGCCTGCGCGGCCATCACGACGATGATCACCGGCGTCAGGTGGATCACGAAGTCGTTGAAGGTCAGCCCGACCATCGAGCCGATCAGGATGTTCGGCGGGTCGCCGATCAGGGTGGCCGTGCCGCCGATATTGGACGCGAACACCTCGGCGAACAGGAAAGGGTAGGGCGGCACCTCGAGCTCGCGGGTGATCGCCAGCGTCACCGGCACGATCAGCAGCACGGTCGTCACGTTGTCGAGCAGGGCCGACACCACCGCGGTCGTGATCTGCAGCATCAACAGGATGCCCCAGGGCTCGGCGCGCGCCTGCCGGACGGACCAGATCGCCACCGCCTGGAACACGCCGCACTGCCGCGTGATGCCCACCAGGATCATCATGCCGGTCAGCAGCGCGATGGTGTTGAAGTCGACGCCCTTGATCGCCTCGGCCTGGTCCAGCGGCCCGATCACGATCAGGAGGCCCGCGCCCAGCAGCGCCACGATCGCGCGGTTCAGCCGGTCGCTCATGATCACGCCATAGACGGCGATCAGGACGATCGTCGAAACCCATAGCGGACTGAGGCCAAAGATGACGTGCGGCTGGAACGCGCCGGCCTGGTGCATTGGTCCCCCCATCATCGGCGCGCCGGGGATACCGCCAGCGGGCCCATGTGGGTCTAGGGGCCAGGGCGGCGCCGCGTCAAGCCCGCGCGGACGGACCCGCGGGAAGAGACGGACGGCCGCGTGCTTGTGGCATTTATGCGACAATGGAAATGTCAGGCTGCCGGTTGTGGATTGGTGTGCGATCGAGCCTGATTTTTGCCGGAATCGATCCCATATTTCTCGCGGGGATGTGTTCCGGGCATCGGCGCAAGGCGTTGCAATGGGGTCGCAAACAACCTAAGAAGGCGCCCCTAAGCTTGACGCCCGGCGGATGGGTAAGAGGGCATCGCCCGGAAACGGGCGGTGGAGCAGGATGATCTTGCGCTTGCTGGTTTCGGGCCTGGTCGTCGTTGCGGCGCTTATGAGTGCGCCGCAACCGGCCGCAGCCCAGGTCACGCCCGACGAGGCGAAGAAATTCATCCAGTCCATGGGCGACCAGGCGATCGACGTGCTGTCGACCAAGGGCAACGACCTTACGATGCGCGAGGACCGGTTCCGCGGCATCCTGAAGGACGGATTTGCCATCCCGCTCATCGGCCAGTTCGTCATGGGCAATTACTGGAAGCAGGCCAGCCCCGAGCAGCAGAAGGAATACCTGAACGTATTCTCGGAATGGATCGTCAAGACCTACGCGATCCGTTTCGGGGGGTATTCGGGCGAGAAGTTCTCGGTTTCCGATACGCGCGTGAACGAACAGGACAAGGACGTATTCGTGGCGACCCGGATCGACCGCCCGGACGGCAAGCAGCCTATCCTGGCGTCCTGGCGCGTGCGCGCGATCGCGGGCCAGCCGAAGATCGTCGACGTACAGGTCGACGGCGTCAGCATGCTGGTGACGCATCGATCGGAATTCGCCTCGGTCGGCGCCCAGGGCGGAGTCAACGGCATCATCGCGAGCTTGAAGGGGCGGATCGCCAAGCTGGCGGCAGGCTGAGGCGCGCGCCCGGTCCGCTAGCTCGTCGCGACCACGCGGTCGGGCGGGAAGGCCACGCGCACGGTCGTGCCGCGGCCAGGCTCGCTTTCGATCGCGATCTGCGCGCCGTGCATTTCGGCCAATGAACGGGCGATGGCAAGGCCCAGGCCGGTGCCGCGAAAGCGGCGGGTCATCGCCGATTCGAGTTGGACAAAGGGTTCGGTCAGGCGCTGGATATCCTCGGCGCTGATGCCGATCCCGGTATCCTGGACCGAAACGATGCCCGCGCCCGCGGCGGTCATGCGTGCGTCCACCTTCACGCGACCGCCGGGCGGCGTGAACTTGACGGCGTTCGACAGCAGGTTGATCAGGATCTGGGTCACGCGACGCTGGTCGCCGCGCAGGTGGAACCAGGTCGCGCCCGGGTCGGTTCCGAGCGCGACCTTGCCGGCGGCGGCCAGAGGCTCGGTCACCAGCAACGCCGCCGCGAGCATCTCGCCGGTGTCGAAGACCTCCTCGGTCAGGGCGAGCTTGCCGGCTTCCATCTTCGCCAGGTCGAGCACGTCGTCGATCATGTGCAGCAGCAGGTTGCCGCTGTCGTGGATGTCGTGGGCGTATTCGGCATAGCGCGCATGGCCGACCGGTCCCAGCGCCTGCATCTCGATCAGCTTGGAAAATCCCAGGATCGCGTTCAGCGGCGTGCGCAGTTCATGGCTCATGCTGGCCAGGAACTCGCTCTTGGTCCGGTTGGCGGACTCGGCTGCCTCTTTCGCCTCCACCAGCTGGCGCTCGTGCTCCTTGGCATCGGTCACATCCTGGAACACCGACAGCGAGGCGGCGTGGCCGGCAAAGGTCATCGTGATGGCGCGCAGCTCGACCCACAGGTTGCGCGAGCGGAACCGCAGCCGGGTCAGGAACTGCCGCACCGCCCCGTCGGCCGTCAGCGCGCCTTTCAGCCGTTCGCGGTCATCGGGGTCGACGTAGAAATCGGTCACCTCCTGGCCCAGCACGTCCTCGCGCTCGAGGCCCGACATCGTGCACCACTGCTCGTTGACGAAGATCAGCCGGTCGTCTTCGAGCCGCGAGATCGCGACGGGCAGGGGCAGCATGTCGACGATGCCGCGGAAACGCGCCTCGCTGTCGCGAAGCGCCGCATGGCGCGGCTCGATGGCGTCGATGCCGTCGGCGATCACCACGCGCAGCAGCGGCCGCTCGGCGCCCGACGCCGCCGTCACGTGCAGCCGCGCCGGCACCGGTGGCAGGCCCTTGGCCAGGCGCAGGAACACGAATCCAGGCTCGTCTCCCACGGCGGCCGGCATGGTCGCCAGGGGATCGGCGGTCTCGACGATCTCCGTCAGCTTGCGGCCGACCAGGCTGCCGCCGTCGCCCAGCCGGCGCATCGCGTCGTTGACCGCCGCCACGCGGTCGCCCGACGCGATCAGGGTCGGCTGCGACACCGCGTCCACGACCGCGCCCACCAGCGCCCAGGCCGCGTCGTCGCCGGCCGCCACGCCGGATGCCGCACCGCGCGGCAGCGGCGCAGAATCCGGCTGATCGTCGATTGAAACGAGACGCAGCTTCATTCGCATGGACCCGCCACGGGCAGGACGACCCCATCGCGCCCGACCTTGCCGGCCGCGCAGGCCTCGGCACTAGAGTGCCGCCATCAAGGTAAACAGGTGGTTAACGGGGCGGCGGATGCGCTGCGCGGGACGTGGTCTAATCCGCCAGCATCGGATAGGCGGGAATGGTCAGGAAATCGATGCATTCCGGCGCATCGACCAGGTTCAGGAGAAGCCCGGCCGCGTCCTCGTAGCGGTCGGGTCGGGCCGGCTTCAGCCCGGCGCGAAGCCTGGCGGTCTCTTCCCCGATGACCTGGCGGCAGAGCGCGGCGGTGACGGTCCGGCCGTCGTCCAGCCGCGCGTTGTGACGCGTCCATTGCCAGAGCTGGGCGCGCGCCGCCTCGGCGCTCGCGATATCCTCCATCTGGCCGGCCACCACCGCGCCGCCCACGCCGCGCAGCCATGCCTCAATGCAGGCGAGGGCGAGCGCCGCGTTCTGGCGCAGCCCCGCCTCGGTCCGCGCGCCGCTCGGCGCCTGCAGCAGCTCGGGCGCGCCGACCTGCACGTCGAGGCGCTTGCGCGCCACCTGGTTTGGCTGCGGCATCACCCTGTCGAAGGCGGCCTTGGCGACAGCGACCATGGACGGATGCGCGATCCAGCTTCCGTCATAGCCTTCGCCGGCGTCGCGCTCCTTTTCCTGGCGCAGAAGCGTTTCGTGCGCGCCGTCCCTGACCGGAACCTGGGCGTTCATGGCGCCGATCGCGTGCACCTCGCGCCGGTGGCAGGTCTTGACCAGAAGCAGGCTTAAGCCGCGCAGGAAGGGCGTGGACATCGCCAGCTTGGCGCGGTCGGGCAGAAGCTTGCCGCGATCGTTGCGGAGCTTCTTGACGTAGCTGAAGAGATAGTTCCGGCGCCCGAACGTCAGGCCGGCGGCATGGTCGCGCAGCTCGTAGAGTATCTCGTCCATCTCGAATGCCGCCGGCAGCGTCTCGACCATGATCGTGACCTTGATCGTGCCGCGCGGCAGCCCGAAAGCGCGCTGCGCCTGCAGGAATATCTCGTTCCACAGCCGCGCCTCGCCGTGGGATTCCAGTTTCGACAGGTAGAAATAGGGCCCCGAGCCGTTGCGGATCAGCGGACGGGCGTTGTGGTAGAAGTACAGCCCGAAATCGAACAGCGCCCCCGCGATCGGCTCGCCGTCGACGATCACGTGGCGCTCCGGCATGTGCCAGCCGCGCGGCCGCGCAATCAGCACCGCGGTGCGCGGGTTCAGCCGCTGCTCCTTGGGCAAGCCCGGATCCTTGAAGCCGATCGTGCCGGCCACCGCGTCGCGCAGATTGATCTGGCCCTCGACGAGGTTTGACCAGGTCGGGCTGGTCGCATCGTCGAAGTCCGCGACGTAGCAGGCCGCGCCGCTGTTGAGCGCGGTCACCACGGTGCGCCGGTCGGGCGGCCCGGCAATCTCGACGCGGCGGTCGTAGAGATCGCGCGGCAGCGGCGCCACCGTCCAGTCGCCGTTGCGGATGTTCACGGTCTCGGGCAGGAAATCGGGCTTTTCGCCGGCGTCGAGCCGCCGCTGACGCTCCTCGCGCAGCGCCAGCAGGCGCTTGTATTCCGGGCGGAACTTGCGCTCCAGCCCGACGATGAAATCCATCGCCTGGGTGGAAAGTATCTGCTCGTAGCCCGGCGCCATCTTGCCGTGGATGCGCATGCCGGTCTTCGGGCCCGAAGCCTGGGCCGCCTTCGGCACCGGAGGAGAGGCAGCTGGTTTCGCCAGCGGCTGGCGGGCCGATGGCGCCCCGGGCAGGCCAATGGGCGGGGCGGGCCTCACCGGCGCGGGCGGGAGCCCGGCGGCCGCTGCCCTTCGCGGGCCGGCTGGCCGAGCCTGGGCGGAGGCGGTCGTCGGCGCGGGCGGGCGCGCCAGCGTCGTGCCAACGTTCAATCCCGCGACCCCCGGTTTGGGCCTGGCAACCGCGGGATTGCGCTGGCTGCCGGAAGGCGCCGCGCGGCGCGCGGCGATGCTCCGCGGCGGCGTCTTGCGGGGGACCGGCTTTCGGATGGCCGCGCGGGCCGGCGGCTGCGCGCGCTTGCCCGCCGGCTTCTTGGCCGCGATTCGCTTGGGCGGAAGCCGCTTGCCGCGCCGTCCGGCGGGGGCGGCCCGGCCGGCTTGCCGGCGCTTGGCGGCAAGCTTTGAGCCGGTCCCCGGCTGCTTGCCCGCCAACCTTGGCTTGGCCTTGATGCGGGTTGCGATCCTTTTGTTTCGGCTTGGTTTCCCGGCGGTCTTGGTGGCGGATTTGGAGGGCTTCGGCGGCGATTTCTTTTTCGCCGGAGGCATGCCTCCGCGCTTTCTTTTCTTGCCTGCCATCGTCCCCCTCCGACGCCCATTGCCGACCGCGATACGGCAATCCCCGCCTCCTAGTGTAGCCATTGGACCGACGCCGTCCAATATTTCTCTCGCGGAATGAATGTGTTAATGACGCCGGCATGGGCCTCGGGCGAGCCCAAGCATGCGGCGCGGATGCGCTGGCAAGGGGCGCCCTCCAACGCTACGGTGCGCGGATATCGCCGCCAGGGCGAACCGGGGAACGGCCATGGCCGAAGCGGTTATCGACATTGCGGGGCTGTTGCGGCAAGCCATCGACCATCACCGGGCGGGACGCCTCGGTCATGCCGAGGCGGCGTGCCGGCAGGTGTTGCGGTCGGATGCGAACCAACCGACCGCGCTCAACCTGCTAGGAACCCTCGCGCGCCACGCCGGGCGGCTCGACATGGCGATCGAACTTTTCCGCCGCGCCGTGGCCGTGGTGCCGGACTTTGCCGACGCGAACTACAACCTGGCCAATGCCCTGCGCGAGAAGGGCGACCTTGCCGGTGCGCTCGAAGCCTATGGACTCGCCATCGAGCAGCGGCCGGAGATGCCGGGCGCGCACAACAATCTCGGGGTCACGCTGCTGGCATCCGGGGACGTCGCGCAGGCGGAGGAAGCCTTTCGGCGCGCCGTCGAGCTGAAGCCGGACTACGCCGATGCCCTCAACAATCTCGGCAATGCCCTGCAAAAGCAGGACCGGATGGCCGAGGCGGTGGACGCCTACCAGCAAGCGATCCGGCTGCAGCCGGAATTCGGCGGCGCGCTCGCCAATCTCGGCGGCGCGCTGATCAAGCTGGGACGGACCTCCGAGGCGCTCGCGCCGCTGGACCGGCTGCTGGCGCGCGAGAAGCAGAATATCCGCGCCGTTGCCTACAAGGCGATCGCGCTGCGCGAGCTCGGCCGCGACGCCGAGGCAGACGTTTTGGAGGACACGCAGCGACTGGTTGGCATGGCCCGGCCGGCCGTCCCGCCGGGCTTTGTGGACATCGCCGCCTTCAACCGGCAGCTCATCGCGGAGATACGCGCCCATCCCACGCTGACCAAGGACTGGGATCCGTATCAGCGCGCGGCCCGGTTGGGCGCGGTCGCGGTCGACCTGCTGTCCCATCGCTCGCCCGCGATCGCGGCGCTCGAGACGATGGTGCGCAACGCGATCGACGCGTTCGCGGCCGGTCTTCCCGACGATCCTGCGCATCCATTTCTGTGCCACAAGCCGCGCAAGTATTCGCTCATCATGTGGGCGAACATCCTGCGCGAGGAAGGCCACCAGGCGGCCCATATCCATAATCTTGGCTGGCTTAGCGGCGTCTACTACCCGTGGATTCCGCCGACCGTCCGCGCCGACGATCCCGCGCACGCCGGATGGATCGAATTCGGCCGGCCGGGCTACGACCTGCCGTGCCGCTACCAGCCGCGCACGCGCACGATCATGCCCGAAAACGGCATGATCCTGATGTTTCCGAGCTACTTCTGGCACCACACCATCCCGTTCCACGGCGCGCCCGAGCGGATCAGCGTGGCGTTCGACGTCCATCCCGAGGAGACGTCGCCGAGCGCGCAGCCCTCGCGGCCGAAGGTCGAGATCGTCAACTCGACGACCGCGCGGGAAGCCGAGGCGATCGTGCGTCGGGTCGAGGGGCCCGTGCTCCAGATCGGCAGCCGCGCCGACGTCGTGGACCGACAGGAAAATCGATGGCGGGCGCTGGTGAAAGGGCATGCCTTCACGGGCATGGACATCGAGCCCGGCGAGAATGTCGATGTCGTCGGCGATATCTGCGGCGATTTCGCGACCGTGTCGGCGGCCCTGGGCGACCAGCGCTTCGGCTTCATCGTCTGCAGCCATGTGCTCGAGCACACCCGCAAGCCCTGGATTGCGGCCGCGAACATCACCGGTCTCCTGCGGCCGGGCGGGCACTGTTTCGTAGCGGTTCCGTGGGTCCAGGCGTATCACGGATTTCCGCGGGACTATTGGCGTTTCTCGTTCCACGGCCTGGTGGAGCTTTTCCCGGGCATCGAGATGCTGGACATGTACTACAGCGCCAGCGGCACCGGTTTCGATACCGCCTATAAAATACTGGTGGACGGCAAGGTCGATCTCGCCCGCTCACCGTTCGACCTTGAAGCTTCGCTGTTCCAGGTGCTGCTGGACCACGAGCACAACCGCAACTTCATCGCGGAAGCCGGCCGCGGCGGGGAGCAGAAGCTTCTGCTCGCGCGCGGCTACATGCCGGTTACGCTCGTCAACGTCTTGGGCCGGCGATCCCGATCCGCCTAGCCGGCGCGCCGCAATTCTGGGTGAACCGCTTCACAGCGTGCACCCCGCCACAAGCATAGGGTCCCCGCCAATCGAGGCAACGATCGGGGGATCGACCCATGACCAATGCCCTTAGGCCATTCTCAGACCTGGACGGCGTCCCGCGACGCGATGCCGACAAGGCGGCCCCGGATCTCCGCGCCCGAGCGGCGACGATACCGATCGTCGTCGGCGGCCTGGTGGTCTGGGGCGCGATTCTGCTGCTGATGCTCTAGAAAGACGTGTCGCACGGAGCGGGGGCCGGGTGCGGCAAGCCACCCGGCCCCGGCCGCATTGGCTCCCCGGGACGGATTCGAACCATCGACCAACCGGTTAACAGCCGGTTGCTCTACCGCTGAGCTACCGGGGATCAGGGCGCGCGGGTTATAGCAAACCGCCCGACGGGAAGAAAGCCGAACTTCCCGGCCGGAATCGACGAGCTGGCGGCCGGGCTGCGGCCGCTGATCGGCGGCAAGGGCTTCACGGGCGCGCGCCAGGCCGGCGGCAAGAGCCGTTGGTCCGATCGCGAGCGCAGCGTGGTCCCGCTGAAGCCCAAGCTCGTGGCCGAGGTCAGCGCCGACCACATCACCGGCGACCGCTTCCGGCACGGCGCGCGCATCCTGCGCTGGCGCGACGGCAAGCCGCCGGAGCGTTGCGCGATCGACCAGCTTTCGCGCTAACAACGGAATTCGCCAGTGGTATCGCGCGTTTGCGCGGAACGCTCCGCTTGCGGCGCGCGTTAGTGGCTCACGCAACGCATTGCCATCTCAGGAGCCCTGCCCATGGACACGACCACTCCCAACGTTCCGGGCGCCAATGCGCGTCCCAGCACGCCGCCTACCGGCAAGCCCAGCCTGACCGACAAGGTCGGCGACGCGATGGCGAAGGGAAAGTCCGCACTGGAGGATTCGACCGCTTCCGCCCGCGAAGATCTCAGCCAGGAGGTTTCGGACCTCCGCCGCGACATGGCGAAGATGCAGGAAACCATGGCCAAGTTCGCCAGCGACGCCGGCGGCGCGGCCATGAAGACCGCGAAGTCGGTCGGCAGCGTCGTGGCAAGCGAAGTGGGCACGACCGCCCAGCAGGTCGTCGATGCCGGCGCCAAGATGGCCGATACGGCGACGCAGCAGGTGAAGACGCTGGCCATGGAGCTCGAAGGCATGGCGCGGCGCAATCCCCTCGGCACCATCGCCGGCAGCGTGATGGTCGGCGTCGTGCTCGGCATGCTGCGAAGCAAGAACTGATGCTCCACGGCCTCCTTCGCACGTTCGGGGTCGAAATCGATCACGAGGTGGAGCGGCTCAAGTATCGCTTTGAGCTGCTTCGCCGGCAGACGATCGTCGACCTCAAGTCCTATGGTCAGGACGCCGGCATTGTCGTCGGCCTGATGGCGGGGGCCGGCGCATTGCTGTTGGGCGTCTGCCTGATTGGATTGATCGCGCTTTATTCCTTCGTTGCCCAGCGATACGGCTACTACGCGGGGCTGGGCGTATTGGCGGCGGTTCTTTTCATCGGCGCAGTCATCCTCTATTCGATCGGCCGCGGGCGGGCGGTGCTGCTCTCGGCTGCCCCGCCCAAGCCGCTGGAACCGCCGGTGCTGCCGTTCGAGCCGGCGTCGCCGGCGCGGGGCGGACCGGGCACGGGTGCGACCGAGAGCTGGAATCTTGGTCTCGCCCGGCTGGTGCCGCCGCCGGGCCCAGACGCCACGGCGCTGGAGACGGTCGTCCATCGCGTGTCGGTTCACGCTGCCGAAGCGGCAGAGAAGGCGGTCGACCATGCCGCCCACACCGTGCGCACGGGCTCGCGCGGCGCCTTGCTGGCCACGCTTGGCTTGGCGGTGCTGGCTGGCATGTATTACGGCAGCAGCAAGCACAAGGGCCTGCTCTAGCGGCGCTTCCCTCGCACGGCATCTTCCTTCAATGAAGGATCGATTGTCGTCCAGCCGTTGACAATGGCTGCGGCGCTAGGTGCGGATCGCGCGCTAAGGAATTGATTCAAATGTTGGAGGCCGGGGCCGGAATCGAACCGACGTACGGGGATTTGCAGTCCCCTGCATGGCCACTCTGCCACCCGGCCCCGATTCGCCTGTCCGCCCGGACCGGCCTGATCGGGGCGCGCCGCGCTAGGGCGCGGAGGTATAGCATGCGGCCGCCGCAACGGGTCAAGCGGCGGCTGGCGCCAAGTCCAGGTGTGTCAGCCAGGACAACAACTTCAACCGAATTGCTGACGGCGCGCTTTCCCGCCGCTTCGGGTTGTCAGTCTGGGGTTGACGCCGTATAAACTTTTCCGCGTCGCAGCGCAGGAACGGATGTGCGCGACGGGGTTGGAGATGATCGGCAAGTCAACGACCGTTCGGCCATATGCCGAAGCGCGACAGAACATGGTGGATAACCAGCTGCGCGCGAACACCATCGTCGATGAGGGCCTGATCGAGGCCATGGGGCGGATTCCGCGCGAGCGCTTCGTGCCGGAGGCGCTGGCCGGGATTGCCTATGTCGATGAAGACCTTGCGCTCGGCCACGGCCGGTTCATGGCCGAGCCGATGGTGCTGGCGCGACTGATCCAGGCCGCCGGCGTGAAACGCGGCGACATGGTCCTGGATGTGGGTTGCGCCACCGGCTACTCGAGCGCGGTGCTGGCATCGCTGGGTGCTTCGGTCGTCGCGCTGGAGTCCGACCCCCGACTCGCGGACCAAGCGCGCGCGAACCTGGCCGCGCTCGGCCTATCCGGCGTCGTCGTGGAAACCGGCGATCTCGCCTTGGGCTTTGGCGCCCGCGCGCCCTATAACGCGATCCTCATTGCCGGGCGGATCGAACGCATCCCGCAAGCCCTCATCGCGCAGTTGGCGCCGGGCGGTCGGTTGGCGACGGTGTTCGCCGGGCGTGGCCAGGTGGGGCGGGGCGTGCTGGTGCATCAAGGTTCCTTGGCCCGCGTCAGCCTGTTCGATGCGGCCAGTCACCTTGTGCCGGGGTTCGCGGCCGAACCTGGGTTCGTGTTCTAGTGGCGGGGACGGGCAATATGGCGCAGGAAGCACAGTCCGCCGCCGGCGCGCAGTCGGCGGTCGAGATCGACCCGGTCAATTTAAGGCAAATGCGCCAGGACCAGGTTCGCCACTTGGTGGTCGACGTTCGCGAGCAATGGGAACTGGAAATCGCCTCGCTGCCCGATAGCCTGCACCTGCCGCTGGGCGACCTGCCGGCGCGCTACACCGAGCTTCCCAAGGACCGTCCGCTCGTGGTGTTATGCCGGACAGGCAGGCGCAGCCTGCAGGCAACGATGTGGCTGCGCGCACAGGGGTATGGCAATGCGGTCAATCTGCGCGGCGGGGTCCATCTGTGGTCGGACCAGGTCGATCCGACGATGAGGAAGTACTGATGGGCGTCGCGATGGCACGAAGCGTTCTGGCGGCGCTGGCGCTTGGCGCGGCCGGCTTGGCCGCGGCGACGGCGTCGGCCCAGACCTTCGAGCGGGCCCTGTCCGATGCCTACCTGAACAATCCGACGCTGCGGTCCCAGCGCGCCAACCTGCGCGCGATCGACGAAAACGTCTCGATCGCCGAATCGGGCTGGCGGCCCAAGATTGCCGCCGGCGCGTCCGCGGGGCCGACGCTGACGGAAGTGGCGACGCGCTCGCGCCAGACCCAGCTGCTTGGCCCGAACTCGCAGACCTTCACCGTCACCCAGCCGGTGTTCCAGGGCTTCCGTACCGTCGCCGGCATCCGCCAGGCGGAAAACCAGGTGCTGGCCGGCCGCGCGACGCTGAAGGTGACCGAGCAGTCGGTTCTGCTGGACGGCGTCACGTCCTTCCTCAACGTCGTGCGCGACCAGGCGGTGCTTCAGCTCACCGTCAACAACGAGCAGGTGATCCGCCGCCAGCTCGAGGCGACGCAGGACCGTTTCCGGGTGGGCGAGGTCACGCGGACGGACGTGGCACAGGCCCAGTCGCGCTTGGCGCAGTCCACCGCGCAGCGTGTCACCGCGGAGGGCAATCTGCAGGCATCGCGCGGCACGTTCCAACGCGTGATCGGCACTTACCCCGGCCAGCTCCAGAGCCCGCAGCCCGCGCTCGACCTGCCGGTAACCCGCGACGATGCGATCGCGACGGCGGCGGGCAACAACCCGAACGTGGTCGCCGCCCAGTACAACGAGAAGGCCGCCCAAGCCAACGTAACGGTTCAGACCGGTCAGCTGCTGCCCGAGGTGAACGTGCAGGGCCAGCTTTTCCGGCAGGATACGCTGGGTGGGCTGAGCAACGGGTTTTCCGACGGCGCGCAGGTGACGGCGGTGCTGACGGTCCCGCTCTACTCGTCGGGCTCGGCCGAGGCGCAGGTACGCCAGGCCAAGCAGACCGCCGGCCAGCGCCGCATCCAGATCGAGGAGCAGCGCAACCTATCCGTCGAATCGGCGATCACCGCCTGGGAAGGCTGGACCGCGGCCAAGGCGCAGATCGTCTCCTTCACCGAGCAGGTCGAGGCTTCGCGGATCGCGCTGGACGGCGTGCGCCAGGAGAACACGGTCGGCAGCCGCACCGTGTTGGACGTGCTGGACGCCGAGCAGGAATATCTCAACGCCCAGGTCAGCCTGGTGCGCGCGCAGCGCGACGAGCTGGTTGCGCGCTACCAGCTCTTCTCCGCGGTCGGCAAATTGACCGCGCGCAACTTGAAGCTGGACGTGCCCTATTACGACGAGGAAGACCATTACGGTCAGGTCCGGGACAAGTGGACGGGGCTCGACGGGTATCGCGACTACGACAAGGCCACGCAGCAGCCCGACAAGGATTGATTCGGTTTTGCAATCGGTCGTTGCGCTTTCCTGTGGAAGGCGCATGAACTAGTATCCCGCATGGCGTCGAAAGGGACGACCGGCCAATGACCGACGCAGCGACGTCGCCGCAACAAGCGCAAGAACCGTCGATGGAAGAGATCCTGGCGTCGATACGCCGGATCATTTCCGAGGACGGGGATGCCAAGCCGGGAGAAGCCAAGCCCGGAGAGGCCAAGCCCGCCGCCGCCGCTCCGGCCGCACCGCCGCCGCCCCCGAAACCTGCCGCCGAGCCAGCGCCGGCCCCCGCGCCGGCTCCCGCGCCGACCGAAGACGATGTGCTGGAACTTACCGAGGTCGCCGAGGAAACGGCCCCGGCCCCGGCTCCGGTTCCGGCGGAGCCGGAGCCGCAACCGGAACCGGTTGAGGAGTTGCCCGCCAGTCCGCCGCCGGCCGGCGACGAGCTGCTGTCGTCGAACAGCGCGACCGCCGCCGCAGCCGCCTTCGCGGCGCTTTCGGATGCGGGAGGGGAGAAGACCATGAGCCAACCGATGCCGATCGGCGACGGATCGCGCACGATCGAGGACCTGGTGCGCGAGATGCTCCGGCCGATGCTGAAATCGTGGCTCGACGAGAATCTGCCGGCCATGGTCGAGCGCCTCGTCCGCTCCGAAATCGAACGCGTCGCGCGCCGCGGCTAGGCCCAATCGCACGTCGCGCCAGGCGCACCGGCTCGTGCCATGGAAAACTACCAGGCCTATCTCGACCAGCTTGATCGCGCGTTCCTCAGCCCCTCGGTGCGCGAAGGCTTCAACTACTGGCGCGGGCTCCTGGCCGGGCGGCGCTTCGCCGCGCGCGCGGACCTGGACCCCACGGCGATGCCCGGCCAGCTGCATCGGATCACCCTGGTGGATGTGGAACAGGCTCCCCTGCGCTTCCGCACCCGGCTGCTGGGCCAGCACAACCGCGACCGGCAAGGGATACCAACCGGCAGCGACTTTTCCGATGTTGGGATCGCCCAGGGGCGCGAACGCATCCTGGCGCGGCTGTGCCTGTGTGTGGCGGAAGGCCGCCCGATCCGCGGCACGTATCGCTACGAACCGCTTGCCGGCCCGAACCAGCATGTCTGGGCGGAAGTTGCCTCGTGCCCGCTTTCGACCGATGGGCAAACGATCAACCACATCGTCAGCTTCGGCTCGGATTTCGATTTCACCCCGACGCCGGGGCTTCGAGAATGGCCGTGAAGGCCAGGGCCCGCGATGGCTCGGCGCGGGCGCCTGCTTGACGGAGGCGCTGGACCGCCTGCGAGGCGAAATCCTGGACCCGACCGTGCGCGGCGGCGTGGACTATTGGCGCGGCCTGTTGCGGGGCCGGCAATTTCCGGCGCGCGCGGACATCGATCCGGCCGCCATTCCGCGCCAGCTCGAACATATCTCCATTCTCGACGTCAGTGGCGACCCGCCGGCATTCCGCGTGCGCCTGCTGGGCCAGGTCACGCGGGACCGCCAGGGCTTGGCGGCGGGCAACGACATCGGCGCGGTCGGCGTCGATCAGGGACGCGACCGGATACTGACGCGGCTGCGCCTGTGCGTCGCGGAAGCCCGGCCGATCCGGGGCGTGTACCGCTATACGGTGCTCGGCAACCGCGCCCGGCAGGTCTGGGCCGAGGCAGTGTCCTGCCCGCTGTCCAGCGACGGGCGACTGATCGATCACGTCGTCACCTTCGGGGCGGATTTCGACACGCATACGCCGTCCGGCATGATGGAATGGCCGTGAGGCACGATCGGCCGCGGTCGGGCTGCCGGCGGTACCGGGGCGGGTGATGGACGCTCTGGCGGCGATGCGCGCGGATATCCTCAGTCCCGCAGTGCGCGACGGTTTCGACTACTGGATCGGCTTGCGGCGCGGCCGCCCGTTTCCCGCGCGGCGCGAGATCGACCCGACGGCCATTCCTCGCCAGCTTCTGCGCATCACGCTGATCGACGTCACGCACGACCCGCTGGATTTCCGCCTGCGGCTGGTCGGTCAGCATGTGCGCGATCGGATGGGGGCGACGCCGCAGACGCGCGTGGCCGACACGGTCAAGCCCGAGCAGGGCCTCGACCGCCTGCTGCGGCGCTACACCCTGTGCGTCGAGCGGCGCGCCCCGGTGCGGGGGCTGTTCCGGTATATCCCGCTGCTGCCGCCGCAAGCGCCGATCTGGGTCGAGGCCGTATCCTGCCCGCTGTCGGGCGACGACCCGGAACGGGTCGACCACATCGTCAACTTCGCCTCGGACAGCGATTTCACGGTGCCCGCCGGCGCGCCGGAAGTCCCCTGAACCAGGCGCCGCGCCGGGCCTCGCGGCGCCGGGCGACTTGATTTCGAGCGGCCCGCCGCTATCTTCCGCCGGCAATTCAACCCGTTGCAGCAGGATGCGGCCGCGCCCAGGGCGCGCCGGCGGAATCCGGGACCGGAAAGCGCATGTTGGACAAGACCTACAAGCCGGCCGAGATCGAGGCCCGGCACTACCAGGAATGGGAAAGCGGGGGCGCGTTCGCCAGCGACGTGGCCTCGAACCGCCAGCCCTACTGCATCATGATGCCGCCGCCGAACGTGACCGGCAGCCTGCACATGGGCCATGCGCTGACCTTCACGCTGCAGGACGTGCTGGTGCGCTACTGGCGCATGAAGGGCCGCGACGCGCTGTGGCAGCCCGGCACCGACCACGCGGGCATCGCCACGCAGATGGTCGTCGAGCGCCAGCTCGCCGAGAAGGGCATCAAGCGCCAGGACCTGGGGCGCGACGAATTCGTCAAGCGGGTCTGGGCGTGGAAGGCCGAGTCCGGCGGCACGATCACGCGCCAGCTCCGCCGCCTCGGCGCCTCGGCCGACTGGCCGCGCGAGCGCTTCACCCTCGACGAGGGCCTGTCGGCGGCGGTGCGCAAGGTGTTCGTCG
>JADZDN010000095.1 GCA_020851015.1 Alphaproteobacteria bacterium
AGGCGATCTTCCCCGGCGGCTGCGGGACCAGCCCCATGATGGTCAGCGCCGTCACGCTCTTGCCGCATCCGCTTTCGCCGACCAGGCAGAGGGTGCGGCCGCGCGGCAGCGCGAAGCCCACGCCGTCCACGGCGCGGCTGGTGCCGTCCTCGCCGATGAAATAGGTGCGCAGGTCGCGCACCTCCAGCAGCTTGGCGTCGGGCGCGGCCGGGGCGGTCACGATTTCGGCAGGGCTTGCTGCGCGGCCAGGCGGCGCGCCCGCACTTCCTCGATCTTGGCGCGGTCGGTGATGCCGGCCGGGTTGGCGCGGGTCGGAATCACCTCGCGGTAGATCGCGAAGTCGGACTCGTAGATAGCCAGCAGCCGGCGCAGCTCGGCCAGCGGCTCGGGATGGTCGTCGACGCGCAGGTCGTAGTCCGGGTAGTCCTCGGTGGAATGGATCAGCAGCGCCGCCGATTGCTTGCCGCGCTTGTCGCCGCCCGCTTCCTGGCCGGCGTCGAGCGCGTCCAGCAGGCGCAGCGGCAGCGCCTTCGCCGCGCCGGCGGCAAAGCGTTCGAAGGTCCGCTCGACCACCTGCGGCCCGGCCAGCATGTTGCCGGCGACCGAGAACCCCTCGCCGACGCGATGCCCGCACCACGCGACGCAGTTCGGGCCGGTATGCGCGGCGACGCGGCCCTGCCGGTCGACGGCATGCACCTGGCGCAGCAGCCGGCCGGCGTCGGGTTCGGTCAGGCGCCGGATCGCCTCGGGCGCGGACACACCCTCGGAAAGCAGCTTGAGGCCCTGCGTGCCGTACATCGGGTTGACCAGCGCCTGGGTCGACAGCGCCCCGACGCCGCTGGCGGCATGCGGGCACAAGGCGCCCACGGCGAAGAACTTGGTCGTGACGGCCACGGCGAAGGCGCCGCTCTTGGTGTCGCGCGCCACGATGGACCAGGTCACCCGTACCCCCGTTCGATGCGCCGCCGGTTCGGTCCGGCGGTTGTGCCGCGAGCATGGCACGCCTCGGCGCGCCGCTCAACGCCCCGGGCTGGCGGCAAGCGGCGGTGATCGTTGCGCGATCAACGATCGCCGGTCCGGGCAGGTCCTAGGCGCGCTTGGCGGCGGCCACGATGTGGTGGCGGCCCAGGGGCTTGACGGTGCCGGCCTGCGGGCCCTTGTCGCTCTCGCCGTCATGCACGCTGACCCGGACCTCGGCGCCGACCTCCAGGCGGTCGAATCCCTCGTTCACCACGGCATTGCGGTGGAAATAGACCTCCTGGCCGTCGGCCATGCGGATGAAGCCATAGCCCTCCGCGGGGAACAGCCGGGCCACCTGGCCGTGCGGCGGCGTCTCGTGCGATTTCACGTCGCCGCGCCGCCGGCTCGAGAAGTCCTGCAGCCGGCGCTGGGCCGCATCGAAGGCATGGCGCACCGCCTGGTAGGCGTCGGGATGGCCCTGCGCCGCCGCCGAGGCGCGTCCCACCACCAGGTTGCGGCCGGGTAGCTTCAGGTCGATGCGCGCGCGGTACTGGCGCCCCTTGGGCATGCGCCGGTGGGTCATCTCGATCACCACGCGGCAGTGCTGCAGCCTGTCGTGCAGCCGCGCCAGTCCCTCGGCGCGCTCGCGAACGGCGCTTTCCACGGCGTCGCTGCGCTCGGCGTTGCGGAAGATGATTTCCACGGGTTGATTCATCGCGCGTCTCCGTTGTTGCGTGGACAGGCTCGGCGAGATATCTGGCCCGGCAGCAGCACCGCCGCCCCGGTCAGCTTTCCCTCGCGCAGGCGGGCGAGGGCGGTATTGGCCTCCTTCAATTCATAGGTTTCGACTGATGTGCGGACCGGCACCTTCGGCGCCAGCGCCAGGAATCGCGTGGCATCGGCGCGCGTCAGGTTGGCGACCGACAGCACCTGGCGCTCGCCCCACAGGATCGCGTAGGGGAAGGCGGGAACGTCGCTCATGTGGATGCCCGCGCAGACCACGCGCCCGCCCTTGGCGACGCGCGTCAACGCCTCGGGCACCAGCGCGCCGACCGGCGCGAAGATGATCGCCGCGTCCAGCAGGTCGGGCGGCGCGTCGCCCGACGCGCCGGCCCAGGCGCAGCCCAACTCGCGCGCGAAGCCCTGCGCCGCCGCATCGCCTGGCCGCGTGAAGGCGTAAAGCGCGCGTCCCTCCCAGATCGCAACCTGCGCCACGATATGCGCCGCGGCGCCGAAGCCGTAGATGCCCAGCCGCCGCGCGTCGCCGGCCATGGCGAGCGCGCGATGGCCGATCAAGCCGGCGCAGAGCAGCGGGGCGGCGTGCGCATCGTCGAACGCATCGGGAAGCTTGAAGCAGAAGCGCTGGTCGGCGACGGTGTATTCGGCATAGCCGCCGTCGATCTGGTAGCCGGTGAAGCGCGCCCGGTCGCACAGGTTCTCGCGGCCGCTGGCGCAGAAGGCGCAGGCGCCGCAGGTCCAGCCCAGCCAGGGGATGCCGACACGATCGCCTTCAACGAAACCATCGGCGCCGGGGCCGCGCGCGACGACGGTGCCGACGATCTCGTGGCCGGGAACGATCGGCAGCTTCGGATGCTCAAGGTCGCCATCGACGACGTGCAGGTCGGTGCGGCATACGGCACAGGCCCTGACCTTCACCAGCAGCTGGCCCGGCCCTGGCGCGGGACGCGCGATTTCGACGCACTCCAGCGCCCTGCCGGGCTGGCGCAGCACCATCGCCTGCATGCGCGCGCCGCTATCGGTCTCGCTAGGCGCCATGGTCACGGCCGTCGCAACGCTCGCGGTCCATCAAAATGAACCTAGGAGCGCCAGGGGCGGATTCCAACCCCCGGAGCGCCGAATGGCCGGTTGCGGTATAGTGCCAGTTCATGGGAGACGAGACGGATCGCCCTCGCGCCAAGTCGCGCCTGACCGGCGCCGAGGCCGAGCTGTTCGTCGCCGACTTCCAGGCGGCCTGCGCCTTCTACACCGCGAAGCTCGGATTCGCCGTGGCGTTTGCCTATGGCAACCCGCCCTTCTATGGCCAAGTGAAACGCGACGGTGCCTGCCTCAACCTCCGCTACGTGTGCGACCCGGTCTATGTCGGCGACATCCGCGAACGCGAAGACCTGCTGGCGGCGGGAATCAATGTCGACGACGTGAAGCAGCTCTATCTTGAATTCCAGGCGGCCGGGGTGCCGTTCCACCAGCCGTTGCGGCTGGAGCCGTGGGGCGTCAGGACCTTCATCGTCAAGGACCCGGACGGCAATCTGGTGCTGTTCGCCGGTGGAGAAGAATAAGCTTGCCTCACCCCTCCGGCTGGCCGGTGAAGCAACGCGTGTCGGGCATGTCGGGTTTGCCCCTGTCGGCGGCCTCGCCTTCGGGCGTGAAGTCGATCGCGCGGTCCATCGCGGTGCGGATGCGCTGGGGCATCAGCGCGTACTGGTCGATCCGCGCGGGCCTCGTATAGACCGGCTGGAAGCGCTGGTCCGGCCGCTCCAGCCGCAGGCGCTGCTCCAAGGCCAGATCGAGCTTGCGCCGCAGCCGGTCGCACAGCGACTCGGCCGCGGGCTCGGCCGGCGAAACGTCGTTGCGCTGCGCCGCGATCAGGTACCAGGTCAGCGCGGCGTACTCGTCCTGCGCCACGCCGATGCCGGTGGCCAGCAGGCTCGCGAACTCGAACTGCGCCTTGCCGTGGTCGGCCAGCGCCGCGCGGCGCAGCCAGGCCGCGGCCGCCACCGGGTCGCGCGCGACGCCGACGCCGCGCAGCTGGATCCGCCCCAGGCGATAGGCGGCATCTGCATGGCCCAGCGCCGCCGCGTGGGTATAGCGCTGCGCCGCCTCGGCCAGGCGGTCATGCTCGTCCAGCGCCTGCGCCTGCTGGCCCTTGTTGTCCTCGAACAGCCGCGCGGTCTGGTACAGCGCCTCGCGGTCTTCCAGTCGCGCCAGGGGGTCGAGCAGCACCATCGCGTCGGTGTAGTGCTCGCGCCCGATCAGCTCGAGGCCTTTTTCCAGGTCGCGCTGCGTGGCGGCACTTCCCGGCAGGGCACCGCCCGCCGCAAGACCGAGGGCGAGCGCGACGATGGCAACGATCCTTCCCATGCGGTCCCTCCGGGCAGCCGGTCCTTGACGGCACCGCTACGCGCTCGCCCGCCCCTGGTCAAGATCGGCAAGCCTTTGACCGGCTTGGGCAATCAAGCGGTTGAAGCGACTCGCGGATCGCTCCTGGCTTAAATGTTCCATGTTTGAGCGCTAGCAGCGCGAGAGGACAATGCAGATAAATGATTCGGAGCCCTTGACTTGCGATGCTCTAATCGCTTAAATCTCCTCCGAGGAGTAATAAGGCGATAGGAGAATTTATGCGGACCATCCAAATTGATTTTGATGTTCATAAACTGATTGAAATGGAGCGCCGCGGATTTGACGAATCGCCAAATTCAGCGCTTCGGCGCCTGCTGAAGCTCCCAGAGGCCGACACTGTAAGTAAGAGCAGCTCAACCCATACCTTGAGCGGATCCGCCGGTGGGCAGTCGTGGCGAGGTGAAGGTGTGGTGCTTGAGCACGGTACTAAATTGCGAATGAGCTATGGCCGACCGAAGGCGACATACCAAGGAACCATCATTAATGGTGAATGGGTCATTGGTACACAAAGGTTCGATTCTCCCTCCGGTGCCGCGAGTGCAGTGGCAGTCACAGGAAAGGGGAGATCGACTCGTCTGAATGGCTGGACATTGTGGGAGGTGCAACGGCCCGACGAGACAACATGGACGTCCATTGCGAAGCTTCGCAAGGAGGCGGCGCCGCTATTGCAGCAACAGGCGGGCGATCTCTTAAGAGAACTCGGCCTCCTCCAAACATCCTAGGTTTACCAGCATGCCGAACACTGTGATTCGATTTCCTATGAAATCATGGCAGCGAACAGCGAATAGGCGTGGAAACCGAAGCGCCTCGTGCATCGTTTCGGATCGCTGGCTACGTTTTGGCGACAAAGGAAAGGAGATGGCAGTTGGTACGCCGGTCATTGTCGACGTGCTAACAAATGGACATAAATATGAGCGCAAGATTTGTAGCGTAATATTGACACTGGAAGAACTTAGACGCGTGATCGCACAATATAAATAGGGGGCAGGGACAAAAATAGGTGATAGAGACGTCGCAGTCACTAGAAATTCGCCGTGACCATTCAGGTCAAGCCGGTTGCACTGCTCATATCGTGTTCGTCTCAAGACACACGAGCCCCATTGCCCCAGCGGTCGGGTTCGGCCATGGTGCCGTCACAAAACCGTCGCGCATCGGTCACGGGGCATCGCGAGTGTCCGGCGCGACCTGAAACCTGACCTTGGGGAGAACTCGGCATGTCACGCAAACCCATGCAAGCGGCGATCGTTGCCGCCCTGGCCGTCTGCGCCCTCGCCACCTGCGCCCTGTCCGGCGCGGCGCAGGCCCAGACCGGCAAGCTGGTGCTCTATACCTCGCAGCCGCAGGCTGACGCCGAGCAGACCGTGGGCGCCTTCGAGAAGGCGAATCCCACGATCAAGGTCGAGTTCGTGCGCAACGGCACGACGCAGATCATGAACAAGCTCGAGGCCGAGTTCGCCGCCGGCGCGCCGGCGCCCGACGTGCTGCTGATCGCCGACGCGATGACGATGGAAACGCTGAAGTCGGCCGGCCGCCTGGCGCCGCATCCCGACGCCAAGGTGGCGGGTTTGCCCGCGGGCACCTATGACAAGGACAAGACCTATTTCGGCACCAAGCTGATCACGACCGGCATCGTGGCGCACAAGTCCGCCAAGCCGCCGCAATCCTGGAACGACATCCTGTCGGCCGACGCCAAGGGCAAGGTAACGATGCCGAGCCCGCTCTATTCCGGCGCGGCGGCGATCCATGTCGGCACCTTGACCGCCGACAAGGCCTTCGGCTGGGAGTATTTCGACAAGCTGGCCAAGAACGGCGCGGTGGCGGTGCGCGGCAACGGCGACGTGTTCAAGGCCGTGGCGAGCGGCGAAAAGCTCTACGGCGTGGTGGTGGACTTCATGGCGCTGCGCGAGCAGGCCAAGGGCTCGCCCGTCGTCTTCGTGTTTCCCAAGGAAGGCGTGACCGCGGTGACCGAGCCGGTGGGCATCCTCAAGACCGCGAAGAACATGGACAACGCGAAGAAGTTCGTCGACTTCCTGTTGTCCGAAGCAGGGTTGTCGCTGGCCGTGCAGCAAGGCTACCTGGCGCTCGACGCCAAGATCACGCCGCCCCAGGGCTTCCCCAAGCTCGACCAGATCAAGCTGATGAACTCCGACATCCCGGGGATCATCAAGGCCGACGAGGC
>JADZDN010000096.1 GCA_020851015.1 Alphaproteobacteria bacterium
CGGTTCCCCCTCCCCCAAACCCCCTCCCGCAAGGGGAGGGGGGACCAAACACGAGATCTACGCGGCGGCGGTTCGCGAGCCGGACAGCCGTGGGTCAAGCCCGGCCATGACGATTGAAAAAAGGAGCGCCCTACTTTACCGCCACGATGAAGATGCGGCGGAACGGGAACAGTGTCTTGCCGTCGGGGCGCGGCTTATAGACCTGGCGGCAGGCGGCTTTGTACTCGGCCAGGAAGTCCGCGCGCTCGCCCGGCTCCAGCGCGTCAAGCACCGGCTTCAAGGCCGTGCCCTTGGTCCATTCGACCACCGGGTCGTCGCCCGAAAGAACGTGCAGGTACTCCGTCTCCCAGATGTCGACCGCGGCGCAGCGCGGCCGCAGCAGGTCGTAGTAGTAGCCCGGCTCGCCGGGCAGATACGAGCGGGGCTTTCTCTTCAGGCGCTCGGCCAGCGCCGGGCGGCGCGCGATGGCGGCTTCCATCAGCTGGTGCGACGGCGCGCCGTGGTTGCGCGGCATCTGCACCATCAGCGCGCCGCCGGGCGCGAGCTGGCCGGCCAGATGCGGGAACAGCGCGTCGTGGCCCTTCAGCCATTGCAGCGCGGCGTTGGAATAGATCAGGTCGACCGGCGTCGCCGCCATCCAGCCGGCGATGTCCGCCTGCTGCCAGGCGATAGGGCCGGCGGTCGGCGCTTCCTTGGTCGATTTCGCCAGCATCTCGGCCGAGCCGTCGACGCCCGTCACCTGCGCCCGCGGGAAGCGCTCCGCCAGGATGCGGGTGATCGCGCCGGTGCCGCAGCCCAGGTCGACGACCCGCGCGGGCGACTCGACGGGCACGCGCGCCAGAAGATCGAGCGCCGGCCGCAGGCGCTCGCCGCCGAACTTCAGGTATTGCGCGGGATCCCAGGCCATGCGGCCGCCGCGCGCTTCCCGCTAGTGCGCGCCTTCCGCCAGGTCGAAGTGGCGCTTGACCATCGCGCCGATGACCAGCACGGCGACCACGAAAATCGCCAGCCCCAGCCCGTAGAACGTGGCGTCGTGGGCGTGGGCCGACAGGAACAGGCCCAGGATGCCGATCAAGCCGATGACCGCGCCGCCGATCCACTTGCAGGTGCCTTGCATGAACGTCCCCGACAGGTCGTGAAAGCCGCGTCTTCCCTATCAGGAAATCGCGCGCCGAGACAAGTCCTGCTCGTCGGCGCGCAGGGCGGGCTGGTCGTCCGGCAACTCGATGCGGAAGCGGGTGCCGCCCGGCCCGGATTCCTGCAAGGTGACGTCGCCGCCATGCGCGCGCAGCACCTCGCGGGCGATCGGCAGGCCAAGCCCGGTGCCGCCGCGGCGGGTCGATCCGGCGAAAGGCTGGAACAGGTGTTCGCGCGCGGCCGCCGGAATGCCGGGTCCGTCGTCGGCGACGATCATGCCGACCCGCTCGGCCGCCCGCGCGGCCTTGAAGGCGATGCGGCCGGCCCCGGCCTCCATCGCGTTGCGGGCCAGGTTCGAGATCGCGCGGTAGAGCTGGTCGCGGTCGGCCGAGATCTGCAGCGCGGGGTCGATGTCGTTGAGCCAGCGCACGCCGATCGCGGCCGGCGCCAGGCCGGCGATCACCTCCTCGATCAGGTCGCGCAGCCCGAAGCGCGAGCGGCGCGGCGTGGGCGGCTCCTCGCGCGTGAACTCCAGCGTGCGCGAGCACAGGTCGACCGCCTTGTCGATGGCGTCGAGCAGCGTCGGCGCTGTCTTGCGGACATAGGGATCGGCGCTCGCGGTCAGCCGGTCCGACACCAGCCGCGCGGTCGACAGGATGTTGCGCAGGTCGTGGTTGATCTTGCCGACCGCCTCGCCCAGCGCGGCCAGGTGCGCCTTCTGCCGCAGCGCCTGCACCAGGCCCGACTGCATCTCGGCCAGTTCACGCGTGGCGACGCCGATCTCGTCGCTGCGCTTGCTCGGCCGGATGGCGCTTCCGGGATTGTCGGGATCGGCGCGGAACGCGACCATGCTTTCGGTCAGCCGCCGCATCGGCCTGACCATCAGGAAATGCAGCGACAGGTAGACCAGCCCGGCGGTGATCAGCGAGATCGCGATCGACAGCGCCAGGATGCGCTGCGAATAGCCGATCATCGCGCGGCGCAGCGCGGACTCGCGCATCAGCACCTCGACCGTGACGCCGGGCGCCTTCGGCGATTCGCCGATCACCCGCAGGATGCGTCCCTCGTCGGCCGTCAGCGTGCGCAGCGCCTCGCCGATCTCGGCGTACCAGGTCATGTTGCGCAGGTCGACCAGCGTATCGGGCTGCGGCACCTGGTCGTGCATCAGCATGATCGTGCCGTGACCGGGCGACCGCACGACGATCGCGCTGGCCTCGGCATGGTCCAGCAGCCGCTGGGTCAGCAGCGTGTCAACCGTGCTGGCGGTGGTGGAATCCAGCGCCAGGATCGCGAGGTGCGCGTTGCTCAGCCGCACCTCCAGGTAGGAGTGGCGGAAGCGCGCGATCGACGGCAGGTAGATCAGGATCTCGCTGACCATCACGAAGATCATGGTCAGCAGCAGCAGGCGCGCCGACATGCCGCGCGCCCATGGCGGCAGGAAGCGGCGCGGCTCGGTCATCCCAGCCTCATCAGGAAGCGCACGATCCGGCGCGTCGTGTCGCTGAACAGCTTCGGCGCGTACCAGCTGCCGGCCAGGCGCTTGTTGACCTCGCCCAGCGTGGGGTAGGGCACGACCAGCCCGGCCATGGCGCCGATATTCATGCCCTTGGCGATCGCCAGGCACCAGGGCTGCAGAAGCTCACCGGCATGCGGACCGACGATCGAAGCGCCCAATATGCGTCCCCGGCGGTCCAGCACGACCTTGGCGAAACCCTCGGTCGTGCGTTCGGCCTGGGCGCGGTCGTTCTCGTGGAACGGCCAGCGCAGCACGATGGGCTTGCCGTGGAGCGCGCGCGCGGCGGCTTCGCTCATGCCGACCTGGGCAAGCTCGGGATCGGTATAGGTGACCCAGGGCATGGCGCGATCGTCCACCTTCGCCGGCCAGCGGAACAGCGCGTTCCGCAGCACGATCGCGGCATGGTAGCTGGCCGCGTGGGTGAACGGGAAGCGCCCGGTGACGTCGCCGATGGCGTAGATCCGCCGGTTCGACGTGCGCAGCCGCCGGTCGGTCACGATGCCGCCGGGGCCGAACGCCACGCCGGCCGCCGCCAGGTTCAGCCCGTCCACGTTGGGCTTACGGCCGGCCGCGACCAGCAGGTGCGAGCCCGCGACCCGCAATTCGCCGCTCTCGCGCTTGACCGAAACCACGACCCCGCCGGCGGTCTTGTCGACTCGGGCCACCGCCGAATTCTCGAGCAGGATCACGCCCTCGCGCAGCAGGGCGGCGCGCACCACGTCCACCAGCTCGGGATCGTCCTTGGGCAGGATCGATTTCATCTCGATCACGGTCACGGTCGATCCCAGGCGGCGATGCGCCTGGGCCAGCTCCAGCCCGACCGGGCCGCCGCCCACGACGATCAGGTGCGACGGCTTGCGGTCGTTGGCGAACACCGTCTCGTTGGTCAGGTAGGGCGTCTCGGCCAGGCCGGGGATCGGCGGCACCATCGGCGCCGAGCCGGTGGCGATCACGACGCGCCGCGCCTGGATGGTCTCGCCGCCCGCTTCCAGCCTGGTGCCCGCGGTGAAGCGCGCCTCCGCCTTGATCACCCGCACGCCGAGGCCCTCGAACCGCTCGCGGCTGTCGTTGGGCGCGATAGCGTCGATCACGCCCTGCACGTGATCCATCACCCGGGCGAAATCGACCCGGGGCTCGTGGCGCTCGACGCCCAGCCGGTCGGCCCGGCGCATCGCCTCGGCGGCGTGGCCCGCGGCCAGCAAGGCCTTCGACGGCACGCAGCCGAAATTCAGGCAGTCCCCGCCCATGCGGTCGCGCTCGATCAGCGCCACGCTGGCGCCCATCTGCGACGCGCCGGCGGCGACCGTCAGGCCGCCCGAACCGGCGCCGATGACGCACAGATCGACCGATAGCATCCTGTCTCCCAAGGGAAATCAGCGGGATCGCCGGAGCCTTTTATACACCACCGGCACCAGAGCCAAGCAGGCAAGCCCGACCAGGGCGGTGATCACCTGGGGGGTCAGGATGCCCGCGGGCTGGAACTCGCCGCCGGCATCGAACACGCTGCCCAGCCCGGCGCCGACCGACGTATAGACGAAGGCGCCAGGAATGATGCCGATGAAGGTCGCCAGCACGAAGTCGCGCAGCCCCACGCCCAGGGCGGCCGGAACCAGGTTCACCGCGACGAACGGGAACAGCGGGACCAGCCGCAGAACCAGCAGGTAGAAGAAAGCGTCGTCGCGGAAACCGTCCTCCATGCGCGCCAGCCAGGGTCCGGCGCGCCGGCGCAGGCTGTCGCCGAAGGCGGTGCGGGCGGCCTGGAACAGGGCGGTGGCCCCGATGCCGGCGCCGGCGACGTTCAGCGCCGTGCCCCACCACAGCCCGAACAGGAAGCCGCCGGAAATGCTGAGCACGGCGGCGATGGGCAGCGAGAACGCCGCGGCCAGGGCATAGACCACCATGAAGCCGAGGCCGGCGGCGACCGGGTGGCCTTCGACCAGGCTCACAAGAACGGCGCGGTGCTCCTTCAACGCCCCGAAGCCGACATAGCGGTCGAGGCGCAGCGCCAGGAACACGGCGAACCCGGCGGCCAGGACCAGAAGCGGCCACAGGCGCCCGATCAGCGAACGGTCTGGCGCCGGCGCCGCGGGGCCGGGGCGGGACGATGGGCCGCCTGGGGCCATGGGTCTGCCTCCCGTATCCTGGCGCCGGGGCCGACGATGCAGGACTTACCAGCGCAGGCCCTTCACGGCCACTCACGCTCGCGCGACACCAGCCGCGGCGCGCCCTCCCGGCCAACGCCTAGGCGCCGGGAAAATCCGGGTTTTCGGGGCCTGCCGCAATTGACTTCGCCCCGCCCAGCCTCTATAAGCCGCGCGGTTTTCCGGAAAGCTGATCGGAGTGCCTGGTCGTGAAGCGCACCTACCAGCCAAGCAAGCTCGTCCGCAAGCGCCGGCACGGTTTCCGTGCGCGTTTGAAGACACTTGGCGGCCGCAAAGTCCTGGCGTCGCGTCGCTCGAAGGGCCGCAAGCGCCTTTCCGCCTGATCCGTCGGATTAGCTCCAAGCCCATGGACGCGCCGGTAGGACGGCTCAAACGCCGCCCGGAATTCCTGCGCGTCGCGCAGCGCGGGCGGCGCTTTGCCGCGCCGGGGCTGGTGCTGCAGGCTTGCGCCAGCGCGGACGGGAACGGCGCGATCCGCGTCGGCCTGACCGCCAGCCGCAAGGTCGGCGGCGCCGTGGTCCGCAACCGCGCCCGCCGGCGGCTCCGGGCGCTGGTACGTCCGGTCCTGTCGCGCCACGGCGCGCCGGGGAATGACTATGTTCTGGTGGCGCGCCAAGACACCGCGACGCGTCCCTGGGCAAGCCTGGTCGAGGACCTGGAAACGGCGCTGCGGCGGCTCGGCCGCTGGCGTCCGGAGGATCCGCAGAAGCCATGAACCCGGCGGCCACGGCCCTGCGCGGCGCGATCCGCGCCTATCAATGGACCATCGCGCCGGTGATCGGCGTGAACTGCCGCTACGCGCCGAGCTGCTCGGAATATGCCTGCGAGGCGATCGGCCGGCACGGCGCCCTGGCCGGCACCTGGCTCGGCGCGCGGCGCCTGCTGCGCTGCCATCCCTGGGGCGGGTCCGGCTTCGATCCGGTGCCGGATGAATCGCCATTGCGCTTCGGCCGCAATCGGCAAGGCGCGCGCGCCTGCGACTGCGCGCGGGAGCGGGCCCGGTAATGGACCAGAAGAACCTCTTCGTGGCGATCGCGCTGTCGATCGCGATCGTGCTGGGCTTCCACTATTTCTACGACCGGCCGCGCGTTCAGCAGCAGCAGCAGCAACAGCAACAGGCGCAGACGACGCCGGCGGCACCGGCAGCGCCGGGCGCCGTTCCCGGCGCCGTACCCGGGGCATCGCCCGCCGCGGCGGCGCCGGCCGCGCGCGACCGCGGCCAGGTGATCGGCGAGACCAGGCGGGTCAAGATCGACTCGCCGCGCCTGCTCGGCTCGATCGCGCTGACCGGCGGGCTGGTCGACGACGTGGTGCTGAAGGACTACCGCGAGACGGTCGAGCCCGACAGCCCGCGCATCGTCATGCTGTCGCCGCCGGGAACCGCCGACGCGTACTACGCCGAGTTCGGCTGGACCGCGGCGCCGGGCAACGATGCGCCGAAGCTGCCCGACTCCAACACGATCTGGACGGCCGATCGCGACGTGCTGACGGCCGACAATCCCGTCACGCTGAGCTGGGACAACGGGGCCGGACTCAAATTCTCGCGGCGCTACGCGATCGACGCGAACTTCATGCTGACGGTGACGCAGAAGGTCGACAATGCCGGCGGCGCGGCGGTGACGCTGTTCCCCTATTCGCTGGTCAGCCGGGCCGGCACGCCGCAGGTGCTGGGCTTCTACATCCTGCACGAGGGGCTGATCGGCGTGTTCGACGGCTCGCTCAAGGAATACACCTACAAGAACATGCACG
>JADZDN010000097.1 GCA_020851015.1 Alphaproteobacteria bacterium
CCGATCTTCCCGCAGTGCGGATTCTCGGCCGCCGTTGTGGGCGTGCTGACGCATCTCGGCGTCAAGTTCAAGGGCATCAACATCCTCGAGGATCCCGAGCTGCGCCAGGGCATCAAGGAATTCTCGAACTGGCCGACCATTCCCCAGCTCTACGTCAAGGGCGAGTTCATCGGCGGCTGCGACATCGTGCGCGAGATGTACCAGTCGGGCGAGCTGCAGCAGGTGCTGGGCCAGAAGGGCATCGCCACCAAGGCCGCCTGATCGGCTGCTCGCCGTCTAGCCCATGAAAATCTGCGTCGTCGGCGCCGGCGCGGTCGGCGGCGCGCTGGCGGCGCTGCTCGTGCGCGGCGGGCACGCGGTCTCGGTGGTGGCGCGCGGCGCGCATCTCCGGGCGATCCAGGCGCGCGGGCTGACCTTGCGGGCGGGCGGCGAGACGTTGGTCCAGAGCTGCCCGGCCAGCGACGATCCCGCGGATTTCGGCGCGCAGGACATCATCCTGATCGGGCTCAAGGCGCACGCGGTGGCGCCGATGCTGCCGCGCCTGGCGCCGCTGCTGGGCCCCGACACGGTGGTCATCCCGGCGCTCAACGGCATTCCCTGGTGGTACTTCCACAAGTCCGGCGGCGCCTTCGAAGGCCAGGCGGTGCGCTGCCTCGATCCCGACGGCGCGATGCTGGCGGCGCTCGATCCGGCGCGGATCCTCGGCTGCGTGGTCTTCGGCGCGGGCGACGTGCCCGAACCGGGCGTGGTGCGCCAGACCAGCGCCGACCAGCCGCTGACCCTGGGCGAGCCCGACGGGTCGGCGTCGCCCCGTCTTGCCCGCATCGCCGCGGCGCTCGGCGTGCCGGGCATGAAGATCACGGCCGAGCGGCGCATCCGCGACGTGATCTGGACCAAGCTCCTGGGCAATGTCGCCTTCAATCCGGTCAGCGCGCTGGCGCGGGCGAACATGCAGCAGGTCATGGGCCACCCGCGCCTCGCCGCTCTGGTGCGCGCGCTGATGGGCGAGACGATGGCCGTGGGACGCGCCCACGGCGTCAGCTTCACCATGACGGTCGACCAGCGCCTGGGCATGGCCGCGCGGCTCGGCCCGGTGAAGCCGTCGATGCTGCAGGACGTGGAGCAGGGGCGGCCGATGGAGGTCGAGGCGATCGTCGGCGCGGTCGCCGAGCTGGGGCGGCTGGCCGGCGTGCCGACGCCCACGGTCGACGCCGTCCACGCGCTGATCGCCGGCCGCGACGCGACGCTGCAACAAGGCGGCTGAGACAGCAGCGGCCCAATATTGCCGTATGCCGGACCTATTTACGCCAAGAATGCATCTTTAGGGTGTGGGCATCGCCGTTTCACTCCTGACAGGGGCGGCTCATGCCTCCGGCCATTCAAGCCAAGTCGATTTCCATTCCCTGGACCCTGGACCAGCTTCTCCTGACCGTGCGGCGGCTCCCGCTGCCGGTCGCTGCATCGGTCGCTTTCGCGGTTGTGTCGATTGCCGATGTGCATGGCCTCGCTTTCGATTTTGGACAAGTTCGTGCGGATGCTCAGAAATCACTGGCCCTGGCCTTCTTCTGGACGCTCGCCGCCAGCCTGTTCGTTCGCACGCTGGGATGGCCAGAATGGCTTGGATGGCTCTTGGGGCTCGCCGCAAGCGCCGCGACGCTGCGCCTTCTGATTGTCACGCCGGATGCCGTCTATTCCCCGGCGCTGCTGTTGGGCGAGGCCGCGATCCTGCTGACGATCGTCGCGGCGTTCCCGCGATTTTGGATCGACGACGACGAAGCATTGTGGCGATTCGTCGGCGCCGCGCTCGAGGGGTGTCTCATCGCCTTGGTTGCCGCCGGCTTGCTTGGACTCGGCCTGACGTCGCTCGTCGGCAGCCTGCACTATCTCTTTGGGTTGTGGTTGGACGGCCGAGTCTACATAGACACCTGGGTCCTGGCGCTGGCCGTCATATGGCCGCTGTGGGCGCTGAGCACCGTGCCGGACCCAGCCAAACCCGACGCGGTGTCGCCGCTGCAATTCACCGGTGCGCTCAACCTTCTGGTCGACTGGGTGCTGGTCCCCGTCGGGTGTGCCTATTTGCTCGTCCTCTATGCCTATGCCGCCAAGATCGCCATCGCCTGGGAGCTTCCGCGCGGCAATGTCGCCCTGATGGTTCACGGATTCGGAGCATATGGCGCAGCGCTATGGCTTGTGGCTTGGCCGCGGCGCGATACGGCCGCCACTCTCACGCGCCTGTTTCATCGTTGGTTCTTCCGATTGCTTTCGGTTCCCCTGGCATTGTTGTTTGTCGGGGTGAGCGAACGTGTCGTGGCCTATGGCTGGACCGAGCCGCGCGTCATGGTCGCTGCCGGCGGCGCGTGGCTGGCCGCAATGGCGGGACTGTTCGCGTTCGCCTCTCGCCGCCTGCCGATCAAGTTGATTCCCTTGTCGCTGGCTGTCTTGTGTCTTGCAATTTCGTTCGGGCCTTGGGGCGTCGTTTCCGTATCGGTGCGCGACCAGCATGCGCGGCTGTCGACGCTGCTGGCGCGCCACGGCATTCTCGTCGGAGGTGCGGTCGTGCAGGCGACCGGAAAAGGCGCAGACCTGCCAAGCGTAGACCTCAGTTCGATCGCCTCGGCCATGCATTTCCTCGCGCAGCATGAACGCATGGATCTGATCGAGCCATGGTTCAAGGACGCCAAGCCCTGGACGTCAGAAATGTCCGACTTCGAGGTGGCTGCTGGCGCCTTGGCGGCAATGGGCCTTCGCGCCGTTGACGCATGGGGACGGCCTGCCGGATCCAGATATCACCAAATCACGACAGCATATGGCAATCTCTCTCCTGTACACCGCGGCCAAGTGCTGGTCCTCGACATCAACGGGTACGAGTTCGTCGGAAAAGCATTTCTTGGGAATGACAGCAAAGATCAGACACTTGAAACGGTCGCGCGGGATCGCGTCTTCGCCGTGCGATTCGAGCCGACCGGCGGCGTCCTGCGCCTGCTGTTCCCGCGCGGCGAGGAACTTGTCGCCGATCTGGGCCCCGGCCTTGTGGCTCTTGCCGCCGCCGGTCCAAGCGGCGTGGCATTGTCGCTGGAACAGTCGAATCCGGCCGTCGTCAACGTGAGAAGCGACGCTGGTGCGCGGGCGAGGATTGTGATCGAGCGCGCGCGGGTCGAACTGCGCCCGGGCGCGATTGGCGTGAATAGTATCAGCCTGTGGATCGCTCTCGACGAGGGTAGGCGCTGAACCCTGGTTGGCCGACCTTCGCCAAGGCGCAAAGGACGACCGCCAAGATCGCATCGCCATCCGATGCGGACTTGGCGGCGCCAACCCGGGCCGCAGCGCAATTGAGCTTTTGCCCCCAAGGGCCGTAATCTACGCGCCCCGCCGTCCAACCGAGGAATACGCCGCAATGAAGAATTTCGCCCCCGCCCTGGCCGGGCTTGCCGCCGGCCTGATCGGCCTTGCCGCCGCCGCGCAGCCGCTTTCCGCCGCCACGCTGGACAGCGTGCGCGAGCGCGGCTTCGTCAACTGCGGCGTCGGCGAGAATTTCCCCGGCTTCTTCGCGCCGGACAGCGCGGGAAAATGGTCCGGCCTCGATGTCGATTTCTGCCGCGCCCTGTCGGCCGCGATCTTCAACGATCCGGACAAGGTGAAGTATCTGCCGGCCACGCCCGCCGCGCGCTTCGCGCACTTGCAGTCCAGCCAGGTCGACCTGCTGTCGCGCTCGGTCACCTGGACCATGTCGCGCGACGCCGGGCTGGGCTTGAGCTTCTCCGGCGTCACCTTCTTCGACGGCCAGGGCTTCATGGTGCGTAAGGCGCTGAACGCCAAGAGCGCCAGGGACCTCGACGGCGCCACGGTCTGCACCCAGACCGGCACCACGACCGAGCTGAACCTCGCGGACTATTTCCGCGCCAACAACCTGAAATACACCCCGGTCGTGTTCGAGACGACCGACCAGGTCGTGGCCGCCTACGAGGCGCAGCGCTGCGATGTCTACACCACCGACAAGTCGACCCTCGCCGCGCGCCTCGGCAAGCTCAAGGATCCCGCCGCGCACGTGATCCTGCCCGAGACGATCTCCAAGGCCGCCAACGGCCCGGTGGTGCGCCAGGGCGATGGGCAATGGGCCAACATCGTGCGCTGGACCTTGAACGCGCTGATCGCGGCCGAGGAGCTGGGCATCACGGCGGCCACGGTCGACCAGGTGAAGGCGAGCAGCAAGGATCCGGAAGTCCGCCGCCTGCTGGGCGCGGACGGCGAGCTCGGCAAGCTGATGGGGCTCGACAACGCCTGGGCCGCAAACGTCATCAAGGCCGTCGGGAACTACGGCGAGATGTACGACCGCAACCTGGGCCCGAAGGGCGCGGTGCCGATCCCGCGCGACGGGTTGAACCGGCTTTGGAGCAAGGGCGGCCTGCTGTTCTCGCCGTCGTTCCAGTGAGGGCCCACCCAGTGAGGGCCCGCCCAGTGACGGCCCGCCCAGTGAGGGCCCGCCCAGTGACAGGCTGGTGAGGCGCGGGGTTGCGACCGCCTGACAGGCGCGCCGGTTCGGTCCAGCTGCTGATCTACCTGGCGGTCGCGGCGGTCGCGGTCGCCGCCGCGCTGTTCGCGATCGAGACGCTGCGCGCGCGCGGCATCAAGGCGGGATTCGGCTTCCTGTGGAACACGGCCGGATTCGACATCGGCTTCACGCTGATCCCGTTCGACGCCACCAGCTCCTATGGCCGCGCCTTCCTGGCGGCGCTGCTCAACACGCTGCTGGTCTCGGGCCTGGCGATCGTGCTGGCGAGCGCGATCGGCCTGGTCGTCGCCGTCGCGCGCCTGGCGCCGATCCCCGCGATCCGCGCCGCCGGCACGACCTATGTCGAGGCGGTGCGCAACACGCCTCTGCTGCTGCAGCTGCTGGCGCTCTATTTCCTGCTGCTCGGCGCGCTGCCGCCGCCGCGCCAGTCCCTCGCCTTCGCCGGCGTGCTGGTCAACAACCGCGGCGTCTTCGTGCCGGCGCCGTCGATCACGGTCGCGGCGGCCTACGCCTTGCTCGCGCTCGTCGCGCTGGCAATCGTCTACCGCCTGTACCTGCGCCGGCTTGGGCCGGTCGTCGCGGGATTTTCCGCCGCCGGCGCCGCGGCGCTCGGCCTCGCCGCGCTGTCCCTGATGCGATGGGACCTGCCGGCGCTGCGCGGCTTGAACGTGCAGGGCGGCCTGGCGCTGGTGCCCGAGTTCGCCGTGCTGGTGACGGCGCTCGCGGTCTACACCGCCGCTTTCGTCGCCGAGACCTTCCGCAGCGGCTTTCTCGCCGTGCCGCCCGGCCAGTGGGAGGCCGGCGTCGCGCTGGGCCTCGGCCGCGCCCGCACGCTGCGCCTGGTGGTGCTGCCGCAGGCCGTGCGCGCCGCGCTGCCGCCGCTCGCCAGCCAGTACGTCAACGTGATCAAGGCGTCCTCGCTCGCCGCCGCCGTCGGCTTCCCCGACCTGATGCAGGTCTTCGGCAAGACCACGCTGAACCAGACCGGCCAGGCGGTCGAGGTGATCGCCATGACGATGGCGGTCTACCTCGCGATCAGCATGGCCGTGGCCGGGGCGACCCAGCTTTACGAGCGCAGCGGCCAGGGCGGGGCGCGGGCATGAACGCGACCGGCGTCCTCGGCGCCTGGCGCCGCGTCGCGCCCGACCGCGTGTCGGCGGCGGCGCTGCTGCTGGCGCTGCTGCTGCTCGCGCTGGCGATCCCGCCGGTGCTGCGCTGGGCGGTGCTGGACGCCACGTTCGCCGGCCCGGCCTGCGACGGGCGCGGCGCGTGCTGGCCCTTCGTCGCCGAGCGCCTGCCGCAGTTCCTCTACGGCTACTATCCCGCGCCGCTGCGCTGGCGGCTGCACCTGGGCGGCCTGGCGCTGCTCGCGTGGTGCGGGCTCTTCGCCATCCCCGGCTTCCGCCGCCGCGTCGCGCTGGCGACCGGCACGCTGGTCGCGACGCTGGCGCTGGGCTATGCGCTGGCGGCCGGCGGCTTGCTCGGCCTGCAGCCGGTCGAGGCCGGATTGTGGGGCGGGCTGTTCGTGACCCTGCTGCTGTCCTTCACCGCCATGGCCGTCTCGCTGCCCGCGGGGATCGCGCTGGCGCTCGCCCGCGCGGCGCGCAACCCCGTGCTGCGCGGGCTCGCCAGCGCCTTCGTCGAGATCATCCGCGGCGTGCCGCTGCTGGCGATCCTGTTCATGGCGGTGGTGCTGCTGCCGCTGTTCCTGCCCTGGCAGGGCGGCATCGGCCTGTTCGCGCGGGTCGTCGTCGGCTTGTGCCTCTACGCGTCGGCCTACATGGCCGAGGCGGTGCGCGGCGCGCTCGACACCCTGCCCCAGGGCCAGTTCGACGCCGCCGCCGCGCTCGGCCTCGGCTACCGGCGCGCCACGCGGCTGGTGATCCTGCCCCAGGTCGTGCGGCGCGCCATTCCGAACATCATCAACATCTTCATCCAGATCCTGAAGGACTCGACGCTGGTGCTGATCGTCGGCGTCTACGACCTGCTGGGCATGGTCCAGCTCGCGGTCAGCGATCCCAAATGGCTGGGCCACGCGACCGAGGGCTTCGCCTTCGCCGGGCTGGTGTTCTTCGCGATCTGCTTCGCCATCTCGCGCCTGAGCTTGCGGATCGAGCGCCTCATGAGCGCCGGCGAGGAGCGCATGGCATGAGCGCCGCGCCGCCGCCGGGCAAGGGACCGCCGCTGCTGATCCTGATCGCGCTTACCGGGGTGCCGACCTTCTCGATCAACATCTTCGTGCCGTCGCTGCCCGGCCTTGCCGCCTATTTCGGGACCTCCGGCGCGGTGGCGCAGCTGGCGATCACCCTCTATCTGCTGATGATCGGGCTGGGCCAGCTGTGCTACGGGCCGCTGTCGGACCGGTTCGGGCGCCGGCCGGTCCTGCTGTGGGGCATGTCGATCTACGTGGTGGGCAGCCTCGTCTGCGTGCTGGCGCCGGCGATCGACGGGTTCCTGGCCGGGCGCGTCGTCCAGGCGCTGGGCGGCTGCGCCGGCGTGGTGCTGGGCCGCGCCATGATCCGCGACATGCACAGCCGCGAGAAGACCGCCAGCATGCTGGGCTACGTGACGATGGCCATGGCCTTCGCCACCGCCACCGCGCCCAGCGTCGGCGCCTTCCTCGACGCCTGGCAAGGCTGGCGCGCCAGCTTCGCGCTGATGACGCTGCTGGGCGTCGTGCTGCTGCTCGGCGTGTGGTGGCGCGCGCGCGAGACGCTGCGCGAGGCGGCGCCGCTGCCGTCCGCCGGCCACATGCTGGCGGTCTATCGCACCATCCTTCTAACGCCGCGCTTCCAGCGCTTCGGCGGCTTCGCGGTCTGTCTCGCCGCCGGCTACTACGCCTACGTCGCCGGCGCGCCGCACGTCATCATCACCCTCTATGGCCTGACGCCCACGCAGTTCGGCGCGTTCTACCTGTTGACCGGCAGCGCCTACATCACCGGCAACTTCCTGGCCGGACGCTTGAGCGAGCGGCTGGGGCTCGATCGCATGACGTCGATCGGCGGCGCGATCGCGACGGTTGCCGGCCTCGTGCTGATCGCCCTCGCGCTCGCCGAGGTCTATCATCCCCTCGCGGTGTTCGGGCCGATCGCGCTGTCGTTCGTCGGGACGGGGCTCAGCCAGCCCAGTGCGCTGACCGGCGCGCTCGATTCGCACCCCCGCTACATCGGCGCCGGCGCCGGGCTGATCGGCGCGCTGCAGCTCGGATGCGGCGCGCTGGCCTCGCTGGCGATCGGCCTCACCGAGGGCCCCAGCCCGATGCCCTTCGTCTGGCTCAGCGGCGGGCTGCTGGTGGTGGGTCACGCGGTGCTGCTGTTCCGTCGGGAACGGAATTGAGCTTGTAGACGCGCCCCTCCGGGTTTGCGACAGTGCGTCCGATTCGTTTCAACGGCATCGAATGTGTTCGCGATGAACGGCGCTGAAAGCCTGGTCCAGACCCTGGTCGATGGCGGGGTCGAGGTCTGCTTCTCCAATCCCGGCACCTCCGAGATGCATTTCGTGGCCGCGCTCGACCGCGTGCCGGGCGTACGCTGCGTGCTCTGCCTGTTCGAGGGCGGCGTCTCGGGCGCAGCCGACGGCTATGCGCGCATGGCCGAAAAGCCGGCCGCGACCCTGCTCCATTGCGGGCCGGGCCTGGGCAACGCCATCGCCAACCTGCACAACGCCAAGCGGGCGCGCTCGCCGGTCGTGAACATCGTCGGTGACCATGCGACCTACCACGTGCGCTACGACGCGCCGCTCACCAGCGATGCCGAGGGGCTGGCGCGGCCCGTGTCGGCCTGGGTGCGCCGCTCGGCCAATGCCGAGACGGTGGGGGCCGATGCCGCCGACGCCATCGCCGCGGCGCTGGCGCCGCCGGGCCAGGTCGCGACCCTGATCCTGCCGGCCGACACGGCGTGGACCGAGGGCGGCAAGGTGGCGCGGCTCGGCACGGTCCAGAAGCCGGCGCCGGTGCGCGGCGAGGCGATCGACGCGGCGGCCAAGGCGGTCAGCGCCGGGGCCGGCACCATGCTGCTGCTCGGCCACACGGCGCTGCGCCAGCAAGGGCTCGACTGGGCCGGGGCCATCGCCGCCAAGACCGGCTGCCGCTTCATGGCGCAGATGTCGAATGCGCGCGTGCAGCGCGGCGCGGGGCGCGTCGCGATCGACCGCGTTCCTTATCCGGTCGACATGGCGCTCAATGCGCTCAAGGACGTCAAGCAGCTGGTGCTGGTGGGCACCCACGCGCCGGTCGCCTTCTTCGCCTATCCCGGCAAGCCCAGCACCCTGGCGCCCCAGGGCTGCGCGGTCACGACCTTCGCGACGCCGGCTCACGACCTGCCGGGCGCGCTGGCCGCGCTGGGCGAAGCCGTGGGCGCCAAGCTCGCCGACGCCCCGCGCCAGAAGCTCGATCCGCCGCCGCTGCCGCGCGGCGCGCTGACCTCCGAGCACATCGCCGCGGTGATCGGCGCGCTGATGCCCGAGAACGCCATCGTCTGCGACGAGTCGGTCACCACCGGGCGCGGCTTCTTCCCGTTGTCGCGCGCGGCGCAGCCGCATGACTGGATGCAGCTTACCGGCGGCTCGATCGGCGAGGGCATCCCGATGGCCACGGGCGCGGCGGTCGCCTGTCCGGACCGCAAGGTCATCAACTTCGAGGCCGACGGCAGCGCCATGTACACGGTCCAGTCCCTGTGGACCCAGGCGCGCGAGAAGCTCAACGTGATGACCTTGATCTGGTCGAACCGGTCCTACGCGATCTTGCGCGGCGAATTGACGGCGGTGGGGGCCAAGAATCCCGGCCGCACCGCGATGGACATGCTGAGCCTGGACAATCCGGCGCTCGACTGGATCGCGCTGGCCAAGGGCATGGGGGTCGAGGCGGTGCGCGCCGAAACGCTCGAGGCGCTGATCGACGCGTTCAAGACCGGCCTCAAGCGCACCACGCCGTTCCTGATCGAAGTGGTGATGTAGCGACGACACTGGCCGGCGGAGGAGTGCCGATGCCCACCCGGAAGCCGCCTGCCCGCCCGACCTTGTCACCCGCGGCGTTCACGCACCCAGCGACCTGGCTCGGCGTTCCCGCCGGCCTGCCGCAGCGGCGCTCCATGGCGGCGATCCTCGGCATCCCGTTCGACTGCGGCACGCATCCCACGCGCATCGGCTCGCGCCTCGGCCCAACCGCGATCCGCGAGCAGACCGCGAACCTGCGCCGGGTCGACCCGCGCAGCAACATCGACGTCGTCGCGGCCCTTGGCCTGGTCGATGCCGGCGACGTCGCGCTGACCCCCAGCCTGATCGATCATTCCTTCCAGCGCATCGAGGCGGCGGTCGACGCGATCCTCTCGCGCGGCGCGGTCGCGGCGACGATGGGCGGCGACGGGGCGGTCACCCTGCCGCAGGTCCGCGCGCTCCGGCGGCATTGCGACGATATCTGCGTCGTGCATATCGACGCGCATACCGACGCCTACCCGATCGAGGGCTACAACACCGCAACCACCTTCCGCCACGTGGCCGAGGAAGGCCTGGTTGACCTCAGGCGCTCGTTCCATATCGGCGCGCGCGGGCCGACCATGGTGCCGGGCGTGTTCGAATACGCGCGCAAGCTCGGCTATCGCCTGGTGACGATGCAGGACCTGCGCAAGCGCGGCTACAGGTCGGTCGCGGCCGAGGTGCGGCGGACGGTCGGAAAGCGCCCGGTCTATCTGTGCTTCGACATGGATTTTTTCGACCCCGCGACCGCGCCGGGCGTGTGCACCCCTACGTGGGGCGGCGCCACGGCTGAGGAAGGCCTGTCGCTGCTGGAGATGCTGGCGCCGCTCGACGTGCGCGTGTTCGATGTCAATACGGTCAGCCCCGCGCACGACTCGGCCGGCATGACGGCCTTCCTCGCCGGCACGGTGCAATGGACCTTCCTGCAGGGGATGGCACGCAAGGCGCTGCGGTAGGACCCTCATCCTTCGACAGGCTCAGGATGAGGAGAAGAGAAAGCCAAGGAAAAAATCTCCTCACCCTGAGCCTGTCGAAGGGTGAGCTTGTCGAAGGGTGAGCCTGTCGAAGGGTGAGCCCACTTGCGGGACGCCGGACGGCGCGGGAATACTGCCGCCATGACCGCGTCGCCTGCGAACGCCCCCCTGAAAAACGTCCGTGTCCTCGACCTCACCAACGTGCTGGCCGGCCCCTTCGCCGCCTACCAGCTGGCGCTGCTCGGCGCCGATGTCATCAAGGTCGAGACGCCGGAGGGCGGCGACCTGGCGCGCCAGCTCGGCGCCGACGCCGATCTCAATCGCCGGCACATCGGCGCGTCCTTCCTGGCCCAGAACGCCGGCAAGCGGTCGATCGCGATCGACCTCAAGCATGCCGAGGGCCGCGCGGTCTTCCTCGACCTGGTCAAGCGCGCCGACGTGCTGGTCGAGAATTTCCGTCCGGGCGTGATGGCCAGGCTGAAGCTCGGCTGGGACGATCTCAAGGGCCTGAAGCCGGACCTCGTCTACTGCGCCATCTCCGGTTTCGGCCAGGAAGGCGATCTCAAGGACAACCCGGCCTACGACCAGATCGTCCAGGGCATGGCGGGGGTGATGAGCGTGACCGGCACGGCGGAGACCGCGCCGTTGCGCGCGGGCTATCCGGTCGCCGACACCACCGGCGGGCTGACCGCCGCCTTCGCTATCGCGGCCACGCTGTTCGCCCGCGCGCGCGGCGGGGGCGGGCGCTTCATCGACGTGTCGATGCTCACCGCGACGCTGATCACGCTCGGCTGGCCGGTGTCGAACTACCTGACCGCTTGCGTGCTGCCGCAGCCGATGGGCAACGACAACATGACGGCCTCGCCGTCGGGCACGTTCCGCTGCGCCGACAAGCCGATCAACATCGCGGCCAACAAGCCGGAGCAGTTCGAGGCGCTGTGCGACGCGATCGGCCGGCCGCACCTGAAGACCCACAAGCGCTTCGCCGAGCGCGAGGCGCGCAAGATCAACCGCGCGGCGCTGACCGAGGCGATCGAGCAGGCGCTGCGGACCGCGCCGGCCGACGAATGGGTCGCGCGGCTCAACGGGGTCGGCGTTCCCGCCGGGCCGGTGCTGTCGATTCCCGACGCGATCGCGCTGGCCCAGGCCCAGACAGGCGACCTGCTGCACGAATTTCCGTCGCTGCCCGACCGGGAGGGCAAGCCCGGCGAGGCGAGGCTCCGCGTGCTGCGCAGCGGCTTCCGCTATTCGGGCCAGCGGCCGGACATCGACCGCCCGCCGCCGCTGCTGGGCCAGCACACCGACGCGATCCTGGCCGGACTCGGCTACGACGCCCCGCGCATCGCCGCGCTGCGCGCCGCCAAGGCGGTGGGGTAGCAAGGCGCTGGCGACACCGCGCGAAGCCTTGTTATCCTGGCCGCCATGAACGATGCCGCCCCGGAAAAAGACGCGCCGCTGCGCTACGACATCCGCCTGCTCGGGCGCATCCTGGGCGAGACGCTGCGCGCGCAGGAGGGCGAGGCGGTGTTCGCGACGGTCGAGCGCATCCGCCAGACCTCGGTGCGCTTCCATCGCGACGCCGATGCCGGCGCGCTCGACGAGCTGACCGCGGCGCTCGCCGGGCTGCCGCCGGACCAGGCGGTGCGCATCATCCGCGCCTTCGGCTATTTCTCGCATCTCTCCAACATCGCCGAGGACCAGCACCATATCCGGCGCACCCGCGCCCATGCGCTGGCCGGCTCGGCCCCGCGCGAGGGCAGCATGGCCTATGCGCTCGCCCATGCGCGCGATTCCGGCATCACGCGCGACGCGCTGCGGCGTTTCTTCGCCCATGCCGCCTGCCGGCCGGTGCTGACCGCGCATCCCACGGAGGTAAGGCGCCGCAGCGCGATCGACCGCGAGATGGAGGTGGCGCGCCTCTTGGCGGAGCGCGACCGCATCCAGTTCACGCCCGAGGAGCTGGTGCAGAACCGCAAGGCGCTGCGGCGCGCCATTCTGACCTTGTGGCAAACCAGCGTGCTGCGCGGCACGCGGCTGCGCGTGCTGGACGAGGTCAGCAACGGCCTGTCCTTCTACGACCACACCTTCCTGCGGGCGCTGCCGCGCTTCTACGAGGAGCTCGAGGACGGCATCGCCGCCGCCAGCCCGGACTGGGCCGGCATCGACCTGCCGTCCTTCCTGCGCATGGGAAGCTGGATCGGCGGCGACCGCGACGGCAATCCCTTCGTGACCGCCGAGGTGCTGCGCCAGGCTTTGGCGCTGCAGAGCCGGCGCGCGCTCGCCTACTACCTCGAGGAATTGCACCAGCTTGGCAGCGAATTGTCGCTGGACGGCCGCGTTGTCGGCGTTTCCCCGGCCCTGCGCGCGCTGGCCGACCGCTCGCCCGACCGCGCGCCGCAGCGCCAGGACGAGCCTGATCGCCGCGCGATCGTCGGCATCTACGCCCGTCTGGCGGCGACCGCCGCCGCGCTGGTCGGGCTCGAGGCGCCGCATCACGCGCTGGGTGCGGCCGAAGCCTATGGCGGCGCCGGCGATCTGCATGCCGATCTCGACGCCATTCACGACTCGCTGGCGGCGAACGGATCGGGGCCGATCGCGCGCGGCCGACTGCGCCGCCTGCGCCGCGCGGTCGACGTCTTCGGCTTCCACCTCGCCGCGCTCGACCTGCGCCAGAATTCCGACGTGCACGAGCGCGTCGTGGCCGAGCTGCTGGAAACGGCGGGCCCCGGCACCGACTACCGCGCGCGCGACGAGCAGGCGCGCGTGGCGCTGCTGCTGGCCGAGCTCAAGACCGCGCGGCCGCTGGCCTCGGCGTTCCTCGCCTATTCCGACGAGACCGCCGGCGAGATGGCGATCGTGCGCGAAGCGGCCACGGCGCATCGGCGCTACGGCCCAGCCTCGGTCGAGAACTACGTCATCTCCAAGGCCGACGGCGTGTCCGATATCCTCGAGGTGGCGCTGCTGCTGAAGGAGACCGGGCTGCTGCGTCCGCGCGACGGCGCGCTCGACGTCAACATCGTGCCGCTGTTCGAGACGATCGGCGATTTGCGCAACTCGGGTCCGGTGATGGACCGGCTGCTCGCGCTGCCCGACTATCGCCGCCTGCTCGAGAGCCGCGGCAACCGCCAGGAGGTCATGCTCGGCTATTCGGACAGCAACAAGGACGGCGGCTACCTCACCTCGACCTGGGAGCTCTACAAGGCCGAGATCGCGCTGGTCGCGACGTTCAAGCGCCACGGCGTCGGCCTGAGCCTGTTCCACGGCCGCGGCGGGTCGGTGGGGCGCGGCGGCGGGCCGAGCTACCAGGCGATCCTGGCCCAGCCCCCCGGCGCGGTGCAGGGCGCGATCCGCGTGACCGAGCAGGGCGAGGTGATCGCCGCCAAGTACTCGAACCCCGAGGTCGGCCGGCGCAACCTCGAGATCCTCGCCGCCGCCACGCTCGAGGCGACGCTGCTGCAGGCCGACCAGCCGGCCGCGCGCCCCGAGCATCTCGCGGCGATGGAGGCGCTGTCGGCCCACGCCTTCCGCGCCTATCGCGCGCTGGTCTACGAGACCAAGGGCTTCGAGACCTATTTCTGGGAATCGACGGTGATCGGCGAGATCGCCAACCTGAACATCGGCAGCCGCCCGGCCTCGCGCAAGAATTCGCGGCGCATCGACGACCTGCGCGCCATTCCCTGGGTGTTCAGCTGGTCGCAATGCCGGCTGATGCTGCCGGGCTGGTTCGGGTTCGGCGCCGCGGTCAAGGCGTGGCTGGCCGAGCGGCCCCGGGACGGGCTGGCGCTGCTCCAGCAGATGTACCGGCAATGGCCGTTCTTCCGCACGCTGCTGTCGAACACCGACATGGTGCTGGCCAAGAGCGATATCGCGATCGCCACGCGCTACGCGGCGCTGGTGGCGGATGCCGGGCTGCGCGACGCGATCTTCGCGCGGCTCAAGGAGGAATGGCAGGCCTCGATCGACGCCGTCCTGGCGATCACGCGGCAGAAGACGCTATTGCAGGACAACCCGCTGCTGGCGCGCTCGATCCGCAAC
>JADZDN010000098.1 GCA_020851015.1 Alphaproteobacteria bacterium
CCCTGTCGATCGCCGGCGCACCCGGCGCGGCGCCGGCGCAGAACCTGATCGACCCGTTCGGCCCCGAGGCCGCGACGCTCAGCCGCGACGATCTGGCGCTGATGCGCGGCGCGATCGAAGCCGTGCTTGCCGGCAACAAGGTGGGCGGCACCGCTCAATGGAAGAGCGCGTCCAGCGGCGTCGCCGGGCGCGCGGCGCTGCGCAAGACCTTCAAGCAGAACGACATGCCCTGCGGCGAGGTCGAACACGTGTTCACCGCGGGCGGGAAGACGCGTTACGTGCTGCCGTTCTGCAAGACCAAGACCGGGCAGTGGAAGCTGGCGTTCTGACCGGCGGGCCGGCGCGCTAGAGGCAATGCGCGGGGCAGCCGTGCCCCCAGAAGGGCTTTGCCGGGGTTGCCGGCGCAGGCGCGACGTCGGCCCACCAGGCATGCGCGCAGCCTGAGCGCCAGGCCATCTCGTCGGCGATGCTGCTGCCGGCGTCGGCATAGGCCTTGCCCAGCGCTTCGAAGGCGGCGCGGATCGCACGGTCGGTCGCTTCGCCGGGCGACGCGTGATGGTCGAGAAAGGCGGCGCTGAGCGCGGTCATCGCCGGGACATGCGGGCAGCGCGAGCGGTCGAGCTTCCAGGCCTCGAGCCAGTGGTCGACCATCCAGCGCAGGGCGTCGTCGCGCGGGCGGCTTGCAGCGTTGCGCGCGGTCATCGTCATGTGGCGCGCCAGCTCGGCGCGGGCATGGGCGTCGCGGGCCTGCCGGGCCGCCCGCCGCATCGCGGCCATGGCGGTCTCCGCCTCCTGTCTCAGTTCGTCGACCAGAAACGCCATGCCTGCCGTCCTCACCCCAGCTTCGCCAGCGACCGCGCCAGCCGCTTGAACATTTCCGCGTCGTCGATGCGGTCGATCACCCGCGCGTTGGCGGGCAGCTTCTGCGATCCCCACCAGTCGATCGCGCTGCGGCCGATCGTGGTCTCGCCCGCGGTCTCCACGGCGACGTGGCAGTCGCGCCCGGTGAACAGCTCGGGCCACAAGAGGAAGGCGATCACGCAGGGATCGTGCAGCGGATGGCCTTCGACGCCGAACTTGGCCTTGCCCCCCGGCCGCGGGCGCTCGAGCATGCCGGTGACCGCGCGCGCGACCGCGCTGTCCAGCGCCGCGATCAGGCCGACGCGCTCGGGCGTCGCCATCGCCTGGTGCGTCGCGTTGAGGCCGAACATGACGATCGGCACGCCGGACTGCAGCACGATCTGCGCGGCATGCGGGTCGACGTAGAAGTTGAACTCCGCCGCCGGCGTGACGTTGCCCAGGTCGCGCGCGCCGCCCATCAGCACGATGCGCTCGATCCTGGCCGCCAGCGCCGGCTCCTGCGCCAGGGCGAGCGCGATGTTGGTCAGCGGGCCCAGGGGGCAGAGCGTCAGCGACTTCGGCGCCGCCGCGCGCAGCGTGTCGAGCAGGAAGGCCACGGCGTGGGCATCGCGCGGCTTGCCCTTGGGCGGCGGCAGGCCGGCGCCTTCCAGCCCGTCCGGGCCGCAGATGAACTCGGCCGTCTTCAGCGTGCGCAGCAATGGCCGGCTGGCGCCGCGGAAGACCGGCAGGTCCGCGCGCCCCGCCAGTTCGACCAGGCGCAAGGCATTGGCGGTGGTCAGCTCGACCGGCACGTTGCCGGCGACGGTGGTGAGGCCCAGCAGGTCCAGCCGCTCGCGCTCGGCCAGCGCCAGCAGGATCGCGACGGCGTCGTCCTGGCCGGGGTCGGTGTCGATGACGATGCGGGTCCGCGCCATGCGTCAGGCCGCCTTCTGCGGCAGCTGGCCGATCATCACCAGATGCGCCAGGTCGTCGGCGCTCAAGCCCTCCACGGGCCGGTCGGCGATCTTCCCGCCGTTCTTCAGCACCGCGACGCGGGTCGCGACCGCCACCACGTCGGCCATGTTGTGGCTGATCAGGATCACCGTCGTGCCGCCGCGATGCAGTTCGCGGATCAGGTCCAGCACCTGGCGGCTCTCGGCGACGCCCAGCGCCGCGGTCGGCTCGTCCATGATGACCAGCCGCGCGTTCCAGCGCAGCGCGCGGGCGATCGCCACGGCCTGGCGCTGGCCGCCCGACAGGCTTTCGACCGCGCGGTTGGTGTCGGTCATGTCGATCTTGAGGCGCGCCAGGAAGTCGCGCGCCTCGCGCTGCATGCGCCGCTTGTCCAGGACCGCGATGCCGGGCAGCAGGCGCCTGGTGCGCTCGGCGCCGATGAACACGTTCTGCCAGATCGGCTGGCGCGCGGCCAAAGCCAGGTCCTGGTAGATCGTCGCCACCCCGGCCTCGAGCGCGTCGAGCGGCGAGGCGAAGGCGACGCGCCTGCCCTCGACCTCGATATGCCCCTGATCGGGCGCATGGGCGCCGGAAGCGACCCGGATCAGCGTCGACTTGCCGGCGCCGTTGTCGCCGCACACCGCCACCACCTCGCCGGCAAAGACGTCCAGGTCGACGCCGCTCAGCGCCTCGACCGCGCCGTAGCGCTTGCGGATGCCGGCGAGGCGCAGGAGGGGGGGCGCCATCTCTTCTAGTCCCCCCTCCCCCCGCGGGAGGGGGGCAGGGGGAGGGGGTGATGCAGGCGCGCACCACCCCGCGCGACGATTGCTCGATACGGCGACAAGACCCCTCCCCCTATCCCCCTCCCGCAAGGGGAGGGGGGACTCGGAACAAGAACTACTTCGCCAGGTACTGGTCCACGTTCGAGCCGTCCACCAGCACGGCGTCGACCCACATGTAGGGGCCGTTGACCACCTTGTCCTTCGGCGTCTTCTTGACGGCGATCTGGTCCATCGCGTCCACCGCCTTCGCGCCGATGGTCTCGAACGGGATCGCCACCGTGGCGGTGAACAGGCTGGCCGGGTCCTTGATGCGGCGATAGCTCTCCTGGCCGCCGTCGACGCTGACCATGACGATGTCGCCCTTCTTCATGCCCTGCTCGCGCAGGATGTCGTCGATCACCCAGGCCTGGCCGTCCCACGACGCCCAGATGCCCTGGAACTTGCCCTTGTTCTGCAGGATCAGCGCCTGCATGCCGTTGCGCACGTCGTCGCGCCAGCTGGCGGTGCGCGCCATGGCGTGGCTGCCCAGCACCTTGACCGCCGGGTTCTCCGACAGGATCACGTCGAGGATTTTTCCCCGGATGCGCGAGGCGACGTTCTGCTCGAACCGGGCGGTCAGGATTTCGCCGCGATAGGCCATCTTGCTCAGCAGGTACATGGTCGTGTTCGCGCCGGCCACGTAGTCGTTGACCTGGATGTCGAACAGC
>JADZDN010000099.1 GCA_020851015.1 Alphaproteobacteria bacterium
CGATGAACAGCTGCTTCAGGTCGTAGCCCGTGTTGTCCTTGCGCAGTCCGCGCAATCCGTTCCAGATGCGCCCGTCGGGCAGCACCGCCTCCAGGCCGAGCACCTGGTCGCGCGTGTTGCCGTAGCGAAGCACGTTCACGCCGCCTGCGTTGGTCGACAGGTTGCCGCCGATCTGGCAGCTGCCCTCGGCCGCCAGCGACAGTGCGAACAGCCTTCCTGCCTCGCCCGCGGCGCGTTGCACGTCGGCGAGTACACAGCCCGCCTCCGCGGTCACGGTGTCGTTCAGCGCATCGAGTTCACGGATGCGGTTCAGGCGCGAGAGCGACAGCACGACTTCCGCGCGCATGCCCGTCGGCACCGAGCCGCCGCACAGCCCGGTATTGCCACCCTGCGGGACGATCGCCACGCCGGCGGCGGCGCAATGGCGCACGACCTCGGCCACCTCGGCCGTCGAGGCCGGCCGCGCCACGCACAACGCGGGCCCATGAAACTGGCGGCGCCAGTCGGTGAGGTAAGGCGCGCTGTCGTCGGCGCCGGTGAGCAGGTTGCGTTCGCCGACGACGGCGGCAAGTGCTGCGAGTAAGCGGTCTTGCGTCATCCTTGACGTGAATTTTCCCACACCTTAACTTGCGGGACGGATGAGGAAGTTCCTGCTTGTACTCCTGCTGGCCGCCTTGCCGGCGCACGCGCAGCAGGCGCTGATCGTCGGCGCGGCCCTGCCGCAGTCGGGCATGTTCGCCGACCTCGCCGCCGACCTGCGCAAGGCGCTGCTGCTGTGGCAGGAGGAGGTCAACGGCGCCGGCGGACTGATCGGCCGGCGCGTCGAGTTGCAGCTGCTCGACGACCGTTCCGAATCCGGCGATGCGCGCCGCCTCTACGAGCAGCTCATCGGCGAGCACAAGGCCGACGTGCTGGTCGGGCCGTTCGGCTCCGCGGCGACGCTGGGCGCCGCGGCCACCGCCGAGCGCAGCCGGCGCGTGCTCGTCAATGCGACCGGCGCGGCGCGCATCGTGCACCGGTCGGCGTTCCGCTACGTGTTCCAGGCCGCGACGCCGCTCGCTGCCTGGGGCAGCGGCGCAGTGGAGTTGGCGCGCGCCGGGGGCATCCGGCGCGTGGTTCTGCTGGCGCGCGACGATCCGTCGGCCCGGGAAATGGCCACGCGTGCGAGGGAGGTGGCCACGGCGGCGGGCCTCGCGACCGGAGAGGTCGAGGTCTATGGGCAGGGCGCGACCGATTTCGGGGCGCAGGCCCTTCGCGCGCGCGCCGCCGGCGCAGAGGGATGGATCGCCTTCGGCCTGCCGCAGGATGCCGTCGAAATGGTCAAGAGCCTCCGTGGGCTGGGCTATGCCCCACGCCTTTTCGCCGTGCAGGGAGCGGCCGACCCGGCCTTTCTTTCGCGAGTCGGCCAGGATGGCGAGTACGCCGTCGGCATCGCCGCTTACGACCGGCGCGCGCGCACGCGCGGCAACGTCGAGTTCGCGCAGGCCTTTGCTAAGAAATGGGGGGCCGAGCCCGGCCTGCTTGCCGCCGAGGGTTATGCCGCGGCGAAGATCCTCGAGGAAGCGGTGCGGCGCGCCGGCAGCGTCGACCAGGACAAGCTGCGGGAAGCGCTGGCGACGCTGGAGACTGAAACGCCGCTCGGCCCGTACAAGGTCGACCGCAACGGCGCGCAGATTGCGGCGCGCACGCTGCTGCTGCAGGTCCAGCGCGGCCGACGCGAGATCGTCTGGCCCGAGACGCTTGCCACCACGGCCTGGCAGCCCGCCCCGGCCTGGGACGCGCGCAAGCTGCTGAAATAGGCCTCCAGCTTGAGCCCCGCCTTCGAGCGGATCGCGCAGTCGGTCCCCATTTCGCTCGCGATCACCTTCGCCATCCAGACCCTGGTCGCGCTGGCCGTCTATTGCGCGCCGGTGATGGCGCCGGTCGCCGGGCCCGCGCTGGGCGTCTCGCCCGCCGCCGTGGGTTACTACATCGCAGCGAGCTACTTCGGCAGCATGATCGGCACGGCTGCCGCCGGCGGCTGGGTGGCGCGCTTCGGGCCGATCCGCGTCAGCCAGGCGGGCCTGGCGCTGAGCTGCGCCGGGCTCGCGCTCGCGGCGAGCGGGGTGCCGCCGCTGGTGATGCTGGGCGGCTTCGTCGTCGGCCTGGGCTACGGGCCGACCACGCCGGCCAGTTCCGCGATCCTGGTGCGCACGCCGCCGCGTTACTTCTCGCTGATCTTCTCCATCAAGCAGACGGGGGTGCCCGCGGGCGGCGCGCTCGCCGGGGCGCTGGTGCCGGCGCTCATCCTCGCGCTCGGCTGGCAGTGGGGTGCCGTGTGCATCGGCGCGGTCTGCCTCGGGCTCGCCCTGGCGATCAACGGCGTTCGTCCGAGCTACGACCGCGATCTGGACCCGGCTGCGCCAGTGTCGTTCCGCTCCGCCTTCGCGCCAGTCGGCCTGGTCTTTCGGCACCGCCAGCTGCGCAACCTCTGCGTCGCCGGCTTCGTCTTCGGCGGCGTGCAGATCACGATGGTCACCTACCTCGTCACTTTCCTCGTCGAGAGCTTTGCGCTCTCTCTGGTCCTGGCCGGCTTCGTGATGGCGGTGGCGCAGGTGGCGAGCGTCACCGGCCGCGTGCTGTGGGGCGTGCTTGCCGACCGCGTGTTCCGCCGTCGCACGATGCTGGGGCTGCTGGGCCTGGGCATGGGAACCTCGTCACTGATCGCGCTGGCCGCCGATCCCGGCTGGCCGACTTGGCTGCTGTTTGTCTACGCGTCGCTGTTCGGCGCCACCGCCGTGGGCTGGAACGGCGTCTGGCTGGCGGAGATCGCCCGCGTCGCACCCGAGGGCAAGGCGAGCGCAGCCACCGGCGGGAGCCTCTTTTTCACGTTTTCCGGCGTGGTCGTCACGCCGCCGCTGTTCAATGCCGTGCTGTCGGTGTCCGGCAGCTATGCCGTCGCCTATTCGACCTTTGCGGTGCCAGCCCTCGCGGTGGGCGTCTGGCTGCTCGCAAAGGCGCCGGCGCGATGAGCGTTCGCGAGGTGATCCTCGCGCACGGCCTCTGGGTGCCGGGCGCGGTGATGCACCCGCTCGCCTGGCGGCTCGGGCAGGCGGGGTTCCGCTGCCGGACCTTCGCCTA
>JADZDN010000100.1 GCA_020851015.1 Alphaproteobacteria bacterium
AATAGAATCGAACCGCCATCGCACTGCTGACACGAGGCCGAAGCGCGAATCCGCTATCTCCGACGTGGTGTCCGTCATCTCGTGGCGGTGCGTCCTTCCTACCTTGGTGTCGTGGTGCCTTGGTGGCATCCGCGCTTGCCGGGCGGTCCATGCTTGCCCGGCGGTGGCGCGGTTCCCCCTCCCCCTAGCCCCTTCCCGCAAGGGGAGGGGGGACTACACATGAAATCTACGCGGCGGCGGTTCGCGAGCCGGACAGTCGTGGGGACAAGCCGGGCTTCCCTGAAATAAGACGCCTACAGCCGGCGCAGGTACTGGCCGATGAAGTCGCAGTCCACCAGCTTGATATAGGCGTCGGTCAGCCGCTTGGTGACCGGGCCGGGAATGCCGTTGGCGGCGTAGCTCTGGCCGTTGACGCTCTGCACCGGCGCGATGCACAGCGACGTCGAGGTCAGGAACACCTCGTCCGCCGTGTAGGCGTCGTAGAGGTCGATGTCCTGCTCGTGCACCTTGATCTTCAGCTCGGCCGCCAGTTCCAGCACGGTCTGCCGGCTGACGCCGGGCAGCACGTTGCGCGTGCGCGGCGTGTAGAGCTCGCCGTCGCGCACCGTGAAGATGTTGCTGCCCAGCCCCTCCGCGAGGTTGCCCTGCATGTCCAGCAGCACCGCCCAGGCGAGCGGGTCCTGCGAGCGCACCTCCTGGTCGGCCACGATCATGTTGAGATAGTTGTGCGTCTTGGCGCGCGGGCTCATCACCTCGGGCGGGGCGCGGCGCACCGCCGGCGTGATGACCTTGAGCCCGTCGCGGAACATCACCGCGCGCTCCTTCAACGGCAGCGGCAGGCATTCGACGATCACGTTCGGCGTCGAGGGCAGGTAGTCGACGCTCTCGGCCCCGCGCGTGATGCGCTGCGAGACCCAGTAGTCGTCGTCCTTGTCGAGCAGGTGCAGGTTGCGCGCCAGCACGTCCTCGGTGATCTGGCACATCTCGGCCGATCCCATGCCGGGGTCGAGGCGCAGGTATTTCAGCGTGCGGTAGAAGCGGTCGACATGGTCCTTCAGGCGGAAGATGCGGTGCGCGAAGGTGCGCGTGGTGTCGAAGGCGCCGTCGCCGTACTTCACGCCGCGGTCGCGGAAGCTGATGCGGACCTCGCTCTCCGGCATGATCTGGCCGTTGAACCAGGCGACGCGCTGGTTGGCGCGCGGCACGGCGGTTTTCGTATCGGGCATCGATGTGTCTCCTCTGCGGCGGCTCAAGCGTAGCGCAGGCGCTGGCCCAAGCCTAGCCGTGCCGCTTTCTCGAGCATCGCGTGGCCCAGCGCGATGTCGCTCAGGCTCAAGCCGCGGTGCCAGAACAGGATCGTCTCGTCGTCGCGCTCGCGGCCCTTCTTGCGGCCGGCCGCGACCTCGCACAACTCGCCGTGCAGGTTCTTTTCCGACAGCCGGCCGCTTTCGACATGCCGGCGCAGGCAGCCGAACTTGCCCGTGCCCGGCTTGCACTGGCCCCAGTCGTCGACGAGCACCTTGTCCATGCCGTCCAGGATGTCGTCCTCGACCGCGCTCATCGTGCCGTAGGGCATGACCAGCGCCGACTTCTTGATCCACTTGGTCTTGAACATCGGCGCCGGCTCGACCAGGCGCGAGGCCTCGACCATGATGTCCGCGCCTTCCAGGCAGGACTGCCAGTCGTCGGTCGCCACCACCTTCTTGCCGAGGTCGCGCGACAGCTTTGCCGCGAAGGCGTCCTGGCTCTCCTTGCGCCGGGAATGCACCCGTATCTCGTCGAGGTTGAACAGGTGGTCGATCAGCCGGACGTTCCAGTAGGCCGAGCCGCGGGCGCCGATATGGCCCAGCACCTTGGCACCCTTGCGCGCGAGGTACTTGGCGCCCAGCGCGGTCAGCGCCCCGGTGCGCATGTCGGTGATCAGCGCGGCGTCGAGCAGCGCGCGCGGCATGCCGGTGCGCGGGTCGAACAGGTTGAGCAGCGCCATCTCCGAGGTCAGGCCGAGCTTGTAGTTGTCCACATAGTCGCCGACGATCTTGACGCCGGCCAGGTCGATCGGAGCGATGTAGCCCCGCAACACGTTGAAATGGCCGCGGAAGGCGGGGTCCGGCTGGAGGTGGACGCGCGGCTCGATCACCGTTTGGCCACGGCCCTGTGCCAGAAGCCCGCCTTCCACCGCGCCGAGGATTTCGGCGTCGGTCATCGCCAGCCGGTCGATGTCCGGCCCGTTCAAGAAGGTGAAATGGATTTCCCCGCCCGCGGTCATGCGTCACCCCCCTTGTGTCCTGGACAACACGGGTTCTAGCGCGCCGCGGCGCGGGAAGCCAATGGAGAGGGACCGCGCCGGCCGGCCGATCCGCCCGTTCGACCTTGGAATTGTCCGTCGGACATCGTACAACTCGCCACGGGTTTGAAGTCGATCCAGTCCATGACCGCCTCATCGCTTCCGTTATCCGATCTGCCGGCTGCCGGCCCGGCGGCCGCGCGTCCGGCCGCGCCGGGCGTCGACCGGCCGCTGTCGGTCGGCGTGATCGTCGACCTGGTCTGGGGCCCTTGGGCGGGCGGGCACGTGAAGTGCTGGGAGCGCATCGCCGCCGCCGCCGCCGCCATGCCGCGCGAGCTTGACGTGACCGTGCACTACCTGGGCGAGAAGAGCGGAACGGTCGAGCTGGCCGACAACGTGCGCTTCCAGCTGCACCGGCCGCTGATCAACACCAAGTGGCTGGGCTTCACCGACAACCGGCAGAATCACACCTGCCTGGCGCCCTACCATGCCGGGTTGTCGCAGGCGCTGGCGCAGCACGACATCGTCCATGCCACCGGCGCCTTCTTCAGCCTGGCCAAGACCGGCCTGCGCCACGCCCGGCGCAACGATGTGCCGCTGGTCTATTCCTTCCACACCGACACCGTCGCCTACACGCGGCACTACTCGCGCGAAATCCTGAAACGCTGGTTCGGCGACGGCGCGATCCTGCGCTTCCTGGTCGACAAGGTGCGCTACGACCAGATCTCGGGCGACCGGATGCAGCGCGTGCTCGACCACTACCTGCAGCAATGCGACTGGGTGCTGGCGTCCAAGCCCGAGGATCGCAGCGTGGCCGAGCGCGTGGTGTCGTCGGAGCGCGTGTCCTACCTGCGGCGCGGCATCGACCGCGGCGTGTTCGCCCCGCAGCGGCGCGATCGCGGGCGGCTGCTGTCGTCCTATGGCATCGCCGAAGACCGCTTCGTGGTGATGTTCGTCGGCCGCGTCGACGACGCCAAGAACGTGATGACCGTCGCACGGGCCACCAAGCGGCTGGTCGAGGCCGGGGCGCCGATCCACCTGGCGATCGCCGGCACCGGCAGCCGCGCCGCCGACGTGCGCGCCCTTCTGGGCGACGCGGTCACGCTGTGCGGCCAGGTCGAGCCGGACACACTGGGCTGGCTCTACGCCAGCGCCGACGTCTTCGCCTTCCCGTCCGAATTCGAGATCATGCCCAACGTGGTGAACGAGGCGCGGGCCTGCGGCCTGCCCGTGCTGGTGTCGCAGAACATCGGCGGCGCGGATTTGATCGATCCGGGCGGCGTGGACGGGCTGCGCCTGCCAGGACGGGACCCCGCCGCCTGGGCCGAGGCGATCGGCGCATTGATGCGCGATCGCGGCCGCTGGATGTCGCTGGCCGAGGCCGGGCTGCGCCGCGTGGCGGCGATGGCGCCGGGATGGGACGACGTGCTGCGCCAGGACCTGCTGCCGGTCTGGCGGCGGGTGATCGAGGAACGACGGAGCGCCGGTGTTCGGCAAGCGTATCCTGCTGCTGGCGCCGCACCCGGATGACGAGGTCGTCGGGGCGTCAGCCGCGATCGGTCGCGCAAGGGCCGCTGGCGGCGAGGTCTTCGTCGCCTTTCTGAGCACCGGAGTTCCCGACCGCGAACTCTTCTGGTTCTGGCAGCGAAACGGCCGCGCCGCGCGGGTTGCCCAGCGGCGGGCCGAAAGCGAGGCGGCCGCTAGGCTGCTGGGCTTCACGATCGCGCTGTTCCAGGAAATCCCCACCCGCAACCTGAAGTCGGAGCTGGCCGGAACGCGCGCCCGGCTGGTCGACCTGATCGCCCGGCGCCAGATCGACATGGTCTGGGTGCCCGCCTACGAGGGCGCGCACCAGGACCACGACGCGGCGAACTTCCTGGCCTCGACGTTCGGCGACCGCGTCCAGGTATGGGAGTTCGCGGAATACAACAACGCCGGCGGTCGCACGCACAGCCAGGAATTCCCCGCGCCCAACGGAACGGAGATCGAGCTTCGCCTGCGCGAGCGGGAGATGGCGGCCAAGCGCGCCGCGCTGACGCTCTATGGATCGGAGCGCGGCAATCTCTCGCATATCCAGGTCGGGCGCGAGGCCTTCCGCCCCCTGGCCGCCTATGACTATGCGCGGCCGCCGCACCAGGGCATCCTGTTCTACCAGCGCTTCCAGTGGGTATGGCCGCGCCACCCGCGCGTGGACTACACCAGGCCGCAGGCGGTCTCGGACGCCATCGGCGCGTTCCGCGCCCGCGCGAAGACCTGATCCGGCATGACCGCAGGAGCGAAATGATGCACGAGAACGATCGCCGGCCGCTGGCCATCGGCACCAAGCAGATCGAGACCGACCGCGTGATCGTGACCGAATGGCGCTTTCCGCCCGGCGCGCACACCGGATGGCACCGCCACGGCCACGACTACGTGGTCGTGCCGATCACCACCGGGCGGCTCGACATCTTCAACGGCAAGGAGACGCTTCCGGCCCAATTGACCAAGGGCGTGTCCTACAACCGACCGGTCGGGGTCGAGCACGACGTGATCAACCCGAACGACTTCGAGTTCGTGTTCGTCGAGGTCGAGCTGAAGCCCTGACGGGCGCGCGGGCCTGCGCCGCGTCGCGGGCCTCGGCCGGCCCGAAGCGGAAGTCCAGCCGCCGGACGATCTGCGCGCAGCGCGACGCCAGCTCGGAACGCCGGTCCGCGCCGACATAGACGCAGGCGTAGCGATAGGTGAACTCGTCCTGCACATAGTCGGACAGCCGCCGCCCGGCCGCGCACAGAAGGTCCACGCGGCTGTCCGCGAACAGGCTTTCCGCCGCCGCGATCTCTCCCGCGGCCGGCACGCGGCGGACCCGGGCGTCATGCGGCAGGCGCAGCACGAAGCACGCGCCCACGCGATGCCGGCCCTTGCCCTTCGGGTGCGCCACCGGACGGCCGAGCGCCAGGTCGACGAGCGCGCGATGGCTGTGCTGCCCGTCGACCAGATGGTAGAGCGGGCTGAACTGCGAGCAGAAGCGCGGATTGATCTCGAGGATCTTGATCGCGCGCGTCCGGGCGTCGACGAAGAATTCGACGTTGAAGAACCCGCCGTCGAAGCCGGCCGCGCCCAGCACCGCGGCCGCGATCCGCGCCATTGCGTCCTGGGTCGGGCGCGGCAGGCGGCTGGGATATTCGAAGCGCGCGAAGCTGCGGCGGTTGGCCGTCCGGTAGGAATCGACCACGCCCAGCGCCACCGCCTGGCCGCCCGCGACGTAGCCTTCGAGCGTCACCTGGTGGCCTTTCAGTTCCTCCTCGATGATCGCGTGCTCGCCGCCGAGCGCGGGCAGGCCCATGGGAGCGGCGCCGAGCAGGCCGAGCGATGCGTTGAACGCGAACTGGAATCCATTCATCCGCTCGGCGATCGTCTGCAGGTTCCGCGACAACCGCGCGGCGTTCGTCGCACGCAGCGCCAGGAAGGACATCGACGACTTGATCGGCTTGACCCAGCACGGGAAACCCAGCGCGCGACCGTCCAGCCTTGTGCGCGTGCGCAGGTCGACCGCGTCGAAGCCCGGCGTATGCGCCGCGGCCGCTCGCGCCTGGATCGTGCGCGACCAGTATTTGTGCTGGAGCAGCATCAGGCTGCGCAGCGACGGGGCGGGAAGCGCCAGCGCGTCGGCGAGGCGGCTCGCGACCAGGCAGCACGGGTAGTCGTCGCAGGAGACGATGCCGTCGGCATGAATGGCCCGCCCGGCGAGCGCTGCTTGGATTTCCGCCGCCGCGCGCTCAGGATCGCAGGCATCGCCGTGCTCGACATCCGCGCCGTTCACCAGGATCGCGCGCAGCGACCCGTGATGCCCGTCGCGCGCGATCAGGTCGATGTCGGCCGGAGTCAGCCCGATGCCGACGATCGTCGTTGCCGTTGCTCTAGCGCGGTTCGTACGCGCGGCGAAGCGGCGCTCGGCGATCCTCACGGCATAAGCTCGCGCTGGAGGCCGGCCCTCCAAGCGCCGCTAGCTGCTTCTCCTGGTCCGGCCGGCATCCCGGCTGGCCGTGGTCAGGCCTTCTTTTCGGCCTCGGCCTGCTTGGGCGCGCCCGTCGTCGGCGTGGCATCGGCCTGCTTCGGCTGGCCTTCCACCTTGTCGGCCTCTTCCTTCATGCCCGACTTGAAAGCTTTGATGCCCTTGGCAACGTCACCCATCAGGCGCGGAATCTTGTTCGCTCCGAACAGAAGCAGAACGATCGCCAGCACGATCAGCCAATGGCCAATACTCATCGATCCCATGAAAGCTTGCTCCCTTGGCGCTCTTCGGCGGCGTTGTGCGGTTTGCCTGTAACTTACATATAGGCACTCGGCCCCAACTTGTATAGCGCTCGGGGCCGCGGCGTCAGCCGGACGCAAGCTGTCAACCCTCGCCTGTCGGCGCACCCTGCTTGCGGCGCCGGCGTTGTTCCATGCGCGTTTCGCCTTTGACCCATGTCAAGGCAGGCACGACAAAGCAATTCTACCGTTGCATCAATTCGCGCCAGCGGACGGAGGAAGCGATGCAGGCCAAGGACGTGATGACCAAGGACGTGCTGACGGTGGGACCGGACACCCAGGTCGGCGAAATCGCTCGATTGCTTCTTTCCAAGCGCATCAGCGCCGTGCCGGTGGTCGACGCCAAGGGCGCGTTGCGCGGCATCGTCAGCGAAGGCGACCTGCTGCGGCGCGCGGAGACCGGCACCGAGCGCCACCGCTCGTGGTGGCTGGAGCTGATGATGGAGAACCGCGAGCTGGCCCACGAATTCGTGAAAAGCCATGGCGCGACCGCCAAGGACGTGATGACGCCCAGCGTGATCACCGCCAGCGAGAATACCGACCTGGCCGAGATCGCCTCGCTGCTCGAACGCAACCGCATCAAGCGCGTGCCGATCGTGCGCGACGGCAAGCTGATCGGCATCGTCAGCCGCTCCAATCTGCTGCAGGCGCTGGCGACGGCCGGCACCAAGAAGGCCAAGGCGCCGGCCGGCGACCTGGCGCTGCGCGAGGCGGTGCTTGCCTCGTTCAAGAAGCACGCCTGGACGCCCGATGTGACGGTCAACGTGACGGTGCAGGACGGGAAAGTCAGCCTCTACGGCCTGGTCGCGTCGGAAGACGAGCGCCGCGCCCTGCGCGTCGCGGCAGAAGAGGTTGCCGGCGTCGGCAAGGTGACCGACCAGCTGACGCTGTCCACCAGCATGCGCGGCATGGTGTGACCGGGCCGTCGGTCGGCTAGTCGCGCGGCGCGTTCCAGGGGTCGACCAGGTCGACCCCGCAGTCCTCGAAATCCGCGATGTTGCGGGTTGCAACCGATGCGCCGTGCGCGCGGGCGATGGCGGCGATCTGCGCATCGAAGGTCGCGATCGGTCGGCCGGCGCGCCGGCGGGCGATCGCGATCGTCGCGAATGCCTCGGCTGCGGCACTGTCGAAGGTCAGCACCCGTCCCGCGAAATCGTTGGCGAAAAGCTGGCGCAGTGCCTGCTCCAGCGCAACGCGGCGGCGTCCCGCCGGAAGCAGGCCCGCGCCGTAGAGCAGTTCCGCCTCCGTGACGGTGGTCGCAAACAGGCTGCTCGCAGGCACGCCCTCCAGCCATCGCATCACCCCGGCATCGGGCTTTGGCCGGATGGCTTCCGAGAGGACGTTTGTGTCGAGAACGATCACTTCGTGACGCGGGGCGGCTCGCGCAGCGAGTCGCGAGGAGGCAACTCGATGTCGACGCCGCCCAGCGGGTCGAAGCGGCGGCGTATCGCGTCCGCCATGTTGACACCCCCGCGCGTCCGTTCGGCGAGCGCCGTGCGCAAGATCTCCCGCGCGGCGTCCTCCATCGACCGTCCCTGCCGGGCGGCGTGCATGCGCAATTTCGCCTTAACCGCGGGATCGAGGTTCCGAATGATGATACTCGCCATGCGCCCATCCCAGGCCTGCAATCACCGATATCATTGTACTCATTGATATCGACGTTGGCAAGGCGGGCGCCAACCCGCGCGCGATCCACATGCCCCTTGCCTCGAAGTCATCGAAGACTATAGTTCGCCGCGGAAGGCTGGCGATGGACGGCGCTCTCGCCAACCCGGTCAGGTCCGGAAGGAAGCAGCCGTAACGAGTTTCGCGCCGGGTCGTTGCCAGTCTTCCACTTCCGCAAAATCGATCCACAGCCCGGTCGCGAAGACCGGACGGTAGCGCGTCGGCCCGATGAACGACGATCCAGCCTCGCCCGGACTGGTCTTGAGCGGCGGCGCTGCCGCCGCCGGCGAAACCGCGCCCTATCGGGTGCTGGCCCGCAAGTACCGGCCCGCCACCTTCGCCGAGCTGATCGGCCAGGAGGCGATGGTGCGCGTGCTGAAGAACGCGATCGCGACCGGCCGCATCGCGCATGCCTTCATGCTGACCGGCGTGCGCGGGGTGGGCAAGACCACAACAGCGCGGATCATCGCCCGCGCGCTGAACTGCGTCGGCCCGGACGGCAAGGGCGGGCCGACCATCGAGCCCTGCGGGATGTGCGCCAACTGCCGCTCGATCGCCGAGGACCGCCATGTCGACGTGATCGAGATGGACGCCGCCTCGCGCACCGGCGTCGACAACATCCGCGACCTGACCGCCGGCGTGCGCTCCAAGCCGGTCAGCGCGCGCTACAAGATCTACATCGTGGACGAAGTCCACATGCTGTCGACGGCGGCCTTCAACGCGCTGTTGAAGACGCTGGAAGAGCCCCCGCCGCACGTCAAGTTCGTGTTCGCCACCACCGAGATCCGCCGGGTTCCCGTGACGGTGCTCTCGCGC
>JADZDN010000101.1 GCA_020851015.1 Alphaproteobacteria bacterium
GAGCCGATGAACTCGGAAATCTGCTCGGTCGGGCTGGTCGCCGCCACCCGCTTCGGCATCATGAACGGCACGTTCGAGCTGGGCTTGCCCAGCGACTGCAGCACCAGGCCGTAGGGCTCCTTCAGGAGCAGCTTGAACGTCTTGGCGTCGATCACGGCGAAATCCTGCGTCGCCGCCAGCAGCTTCTGTCCCATCGAATCGCGGGCACCCCAGCGCTTGATCGACACGACGCAGTCCTCGGCCGTCACCGGCTGGTCGTCGTGCCAAAGCAAGCCGTCGCGCAACGTGAAGCTGTAGGTCAGCTTGTCCGCGCTGACCTCCCACTTCTCGACCATCTGCGGCTTGACCTCGAACTTTTCGTCCATCGCGAAAAGCGTGTCGTAGACCATGTAGCCGTAATTGCGCTGGATGTAGGCCGTGGTCCAGATCGGGTCGAGGATCTTGACGTCGGAATGCATCACGTTGCGCAGCGTGGTCTGCGCCGCCGCGGGCATCGCGGCCAGAGCGGCCGCGCCGGCGAGCATGGAGGCAAGAAAGAAGGCGCGCTTCGACATCGTCGTTCGTCCTCCGGCTTTGACATCTGTCTGGCGAAAGTATGGCCGGGACGCGGGCGCGCCGCAATGCGTCGCGGGGTATGGGCGGCATGGACCATCGCCGTGCGGCCATGCCATGCTCCCGCGCCGAGCGATGCCGAGGAAAGGGGCAGGGGATGGCCGGGTTTGCCGAATATCGGCGCTACGACGCGCTGGGACTGGCGGAGCTGATCGCGCGCAAGCAGGTCAGGCCGGACGAGGTGCTGGAAGCGGCGATCGCGCGGATCGAGGCCTGGAACCCACGCCTGAACGCGATCGTGCATCGCATGGACGAAGCGGCGCGTGCGACTCTCGCCAAGGGGCCGAAGGGTCCGTTCGCCGGCGTGCCCTTCCTGCTCAAGGACCTCTACGCCTTCGACGCCGGCCATCCCGTTACCAACGGCAGCCGGTTCTGGAAGGGCTTCCTGCCCGACCACGACATCACCCTGGTGGAGCGCTACAAGGCCGCCGGGCTGGTGATCTGCGGGCGCACCAACACGCCCGAACTTGGCCTTACCATGGCGACCGAGCCCGCCGCGCTGGGCATCTGCCGCAATCCCTGGAACCTCGAGCGCAGCGCGGGCGGGTCGTCGGGCGGGTCTGCCGCCGCGGTGGCGGCGCGCATCGTGCCGATGGCGCATGCCACCGACGGCGGCGGGTCGATCCGCATTCCCGCCGCCAATTGCGGCCTGGTGGGGCTGAAGCCGACGCGCGCGCGCAATCCCGCCGGCCCCGACGTGGGCGAGGGGTGGAGCGGGCTCGCTACCGGCCATTGCGTGTCGATCACCGTGCGCGATTCGGCGGCGCTGCTCGACGCCACCAATGGCCCCGCGCCGGGCGATCCCTATGCAGCGCCCCCGCCGGCGCGTCCCTACGCGCAGGAAGTGGGCGCCGATCCGGGCCGGCTGCGCGTCGGCCTGGTGACTGCCGGCCCGGGCGGCGAGAAGCCGCACGTGGAATGCGTGGCCGGCGCGGTGGCGGCGGGCAAGCTGTGCGAAAGCCTCGGCCATCATGTCGAGGAAACCGAGTTCCGCTTCGACGTGGCGCAGTTCGTCGAGGCGATGTGGACGGTGATCCCGGCCAATGTCGCCAATACGATCGACTTGCGGGCGAAATACGCGGGGCGCGCGGCGACGCGCGCGGATGTCGAGCCCCTGACCTGGGCCATGGCCGAGCTGGGGCGCAAACTGCCGGCCTCGGCCTATGCGCGCGCGGTGCTGATGATCCACGGCTTCGGGCGCCAGGTCGCCAGGATGTACCAGCGCTTCGACGTGCTGCTGTCGCCGGTCCTGACCAACCCGCCGCTGCCGTTCGGCCGCACCTCGATGCAGAACCCCGATCCCGACGCGTTCCGCACGGAGATCGCGGGCGAGCTGCTGTTCACGCCGATCTACAACGTGTCGGGGTGCCCGGCCATGTCGCTGCCGCTGCACTGGACGGCCGACGGCTTGCCGGTGGGCATCCAGATCGGCGCGGCCTTCGGCAACGAGGCGGTGCTGTTCCGCCTCGCAGCGCAGCTCGAGAAGGCGAAGCCCTGGCGGGACCGCACGCCGCCGGGCGCGTGACGGGCGTGCGCCTTGTCCTGGCGCTGCTGCTGCTGTGCGTAACGGAGCGGACGATGGCGCAATCCCCCGACCTGCCGCCGGTCGTGGCCGCGGCGGAAAAAGGCGACCTGGTCGCGCTGCGGCGCCTGGTGCAGGGCGGCGCGGATATCGAGGCGCGCGACACCACCGGTCGCACCGCGCTGCTCGCCGCCACCCATCGCAACCACATCGAAGCGGCGCGGTTGCTGATCGCGGCCGGCGCCAGCGTGAACGCCAAGGACCAGCGCCAGGACAGCGCCTATCTCTATGCCGGGGCCGAGGGGCACCTGGCGATCCTTCGCCTGACCCTCGCGGCGGGCGCGGACCTCGCGAGCACGAACCGCTACGGCGGCACGGCCCTGATCCCGGCCGCGCATCACGGCCATGTCGAGGTGGTGCGCGAGATGCTGAAGACCAAGGTCGACATCGACCACGTCAACCGCCTGGGATGGACCGCGCTGCTCGAGGCCATCATCCTGGGCGACGGCGGGCCGCGCCACACCGAGATCGTGCGCCTGCTGGTGAATGCCGGCGCCGACATGAACCTGCCGGACCGCGACAAGGTGATGCCGCTCGCCCATGCCGAGCGGCGCGGCCAGGCGGAGATTGCCGGAATACTCGCGGCGGCGGGCGCGAAGCGCTGAAGCCTACTGGAGGTCCAGCTCCGACAGCACCCGGTCGCGGCCCGCGCGCTTGGCCTGGTAGAGCGCGGCGTCGGCGCGGTCGATGAAATGCTGCAACTGCTCGCCGGGCCTGAACTGCGAGACGCCCAGCGACATCGTCACCGTGCCCAGGTCCTGGGTGTTGTCGCGTCGCACGATCCGGCGCTTCGACACGGCGCGCCGGATCTGCTCGGCCACGATCGTGGCGGCCGCCAGTTCCGTGTTGGGCAGGATGACCGCGAATTCCTCGCCGCCATAGCGCGCCGGCGTGTCGCGGCCCTTGACGTTGTCGGCGATCACCCGCGCGACCAGCCGCAGCACCTGGTCGCCCATCTGGTGGCCGAACGTGTCGTTGAAGCGTTTGAAATGATCGATGTCGATCATGACCAGGCTCAGGCTCTCGCCCACCTCCATGGCCGACATCGCGTCCTCGCGCAGGCGGAAGTCGAAGAACTTGCGGTTGGCGACGGCGGTCAGCCCGTCGGTCATCGCCTCCGGGCGCGACGCGGCCAGTTCGGTCTTGAGCGCCGTGACCTCGGCGGTCGACGCCTCGACGCGCCGCTCCAGCTCCTGGGTGCGCGCGGCCATGGTCTGCGTGTCGGTGATCAGCGAGGCGATCACCTGCTTGATCGAGCCGATGCCCTCGGCCGCGCCCAGCCGTCCGGACGCCGCCGCCAGGCTCTTGCCGTACTGGCTCGCTCCCGTGCTCATGTCTTCGAGCTGGTCGAGGATGTCCTTCGCCTTTTTCTCCAGGTTCATGTTGATCTGGGTGGTCACCTTGATCAGGTGCGCCGATTCCAGATGCTGGTCGGCCAGTTGCTGGCCGATCTCGTCGGTGAAGGGCTGCTTGCTGCCGATCAGCGCGTCCAGCGCATTGACGAGCTGCGCCGGCTGGCCGGCGGCATAGCCGTACCACAGCGCATAGTTCTGCGGATGCGGCAGTGCCTGGCGCTCCGTCATCAGGCTCATCGCCTTGGCGGAAAACCCGGCGATCTGCTCGTTGCTGCCCTTGTATCGCGACATTGCCCCCTCGTCGTGCCCGCCCGCGAGTCAGGAACCCGCCAGCGCGAGGGAAAGTATTCGCGAAAAGATAAACAGAAATTTAACGCAGTGGAGGAAAGCACGAATTGTTCACGTAACTATACTGGGGCGTGCAGACCCGCAGCGGCAACGCCTACTTGTCGGACCATTGCCCCGGCCGGCTCTTGGCGATGGTGCGGCTGAGCAGCAGCACGGGCAGCACGCCCACCAGCACGATGGCGAGCGAGGGGATCGCGGCCGAGGCCAGGCGTTCGTCCTTGGCCAGGTTGGCGGCCTGCACGGCCAGCGTATCGAAATTGAACGGGCGCAGCAGGATCGTCGCCGACAACTCTTTCATCGTGTCGACGAAGACCAGCAGCGCGGCGGTGCCGATCGAACCCGCCATCAGCGGCGCATGCACGCGCCGCAGCATCGCGGCCGGGCCAAGGCCCAGGTTGCGCGCCGCCTGGTCCAGGCTCGGCCTGATCTTGGCCAGGCTCGCCTCCACCGTGTTGAGGCCGAGGGCGAGGAAGCGCACGGTCAGGCCATAGGCGACCGCGACCATCGTGCCGCTGAAGACCAGCCCGACCGAACGTCCGGTGGTCGCCTTGACCGCGTCGCCCAGCGCGTGGTCCAGCCATCCCGTCGCGATCAGCACGCCGACGGCGATGACGGTGCCGGGCACGGCGTAGCCCAGCCCGGCGATCCGGCTGACCAGCGCGGTGACGCGCGAATCGTGCAGGCGCCGGCCATAGGCGACCAGCAGCGCCAGCGGCACGGCCAGGGCGGCCACCGTCGCCGCCAGCAGGAAGCTGTTGCCGGCGAAATGCAGCAGGCGCGGCCCCAGCATGTCGCTGTCGTCGTACTGCGCCATGCGCAGCAGCAGCACGACCGGCAGCAGGAACCCCAGCGCCAGCGGCGCGGCGCAGATCGCGAACGCCAGCAGGGCCCGCCAGCCCTCGAGACGCGGCGTCGGCAGCGGGCGGTAGCGCGAGGAGCTGTGGTGCACCCGCGCTTGGCCGCGCGTCGCTCGCTCCAGCAGCATGACGGCCAGCACGAACAGCATCAGCACGGCGGCGAGCTGGGCTGCGGCCACGGGCTCGCCCATGCCGAACCAGGTGCGGTAGATGCCGGTGGTGAACGTGTCCACGGCGAAGTACTGCACCGTGCCGAAATCGGCCAGCGTCTCCATCAGCGCCAGCGCCACCCCGCCCACGATCGCCGGCCGCGCCAGCGGCAGCGCCACGCGCAGGAAGTTGCGCCACGGCCCGCAGCCCAGCATGCGCCCGACCTCCAGCACGCAGACCGACTGCTCGAGGAACGCCGCGCGCGCCAGCAGGTAGACGTAAGGGTAGAGCGTGAAGGTCATCACGGTCACCGCGCCGCCCACCGTGCGTATATCGGGGAACCAGTAATCGCGCGGCGTCCAGCCAGTCAGGCCGCGCAGCCAGGTCTGCAGCGGCCCCGCGACCTGCAGGAAATCCGTGTAGGCATAGGCGACGACATAGGCCGGCATGGCCAGCGGCAGGACCAGCGCCCATTCCAGCGCGCGGCTGCCGGGAAACCGGCACATCGTCACCAGCCAGGCCGCCGCCACCCCGCCCACCGCCGTGCCCAGCCCGACGCCCAGCATCAGCAGCAGCGTGTTGGCGACGTAGTCGCCCAGCACGGTCGACGCCAGATGCGCCCAGACGCCGTTCGACGATCGGACCACGCTGGCCGCGACCACCGCGACGGGCGCGCACAGGACCGCGGCCAGCGCGATGCCGAGCGCCGGCAGCACGCCCACGCGCGACCGGCGGCCGACGCGGGCGAAGGCGGCTGCGGGATGGTGCGGATCGGTCCAGCTTGTCATCGCGCGGGGCCGGTCACACCAGCGGCTCGCCCGCGTCGGGCGCCGGCTTCTGCCGGGCCAGCCGCGCCTCGGCGCGCCGCCGGTTGATCCAGGCATAGAGATACCAGGACGCGATCGAGCGGTAGGGCGCCCATCCCTCGGTGATCGCCAGGATCGCCTCGTCCGGCGTGTCCGCGTCGAGCGCATAGACCTCGCGGATCACGGTGCGCAGCGCGCCGTCGCCCATCGGGAAGATGTCGGGCCGGCCGAGCACGAACATCAGGTAGATCTCGGCCGTCCACCGCCCGATGCCCTTCAACGCCACCAGGCGCTCCGTCGCCGCCGCGTCGTCCAGCGCGTGCAGCGCCGCGAAATCGAGCGTGCCGCCCACCACGCCGCGCGCCAGTTCGCGCACGCAGAGCGTCTTGGCGCGCGACAGGCCGCAGGCGCGCAGCCGGTCCAGCCGCGCCGCGGCGATCTTCGCGGGATCGACCGGGTCGCCAAAGCGCAGGCGCAGCTTCCCGCGGATCGACTCGGCGGCGTATTTCGAGACCTGCTGCGCGGCGATGATGTCCACCAGCGCCATGAAATGATCGTCGCGCGGCGCGAAGGCGCATTCGCCGACATAGGCGACGAACTGCGCGAACACCGGGTCGCGCGCCGCCAGGTGCGCCGCCGCCGCGTTGAGCTGCCGTCGTGTCAGCGGCCTTGCCATTGCCCGGTCCCTGCCCGATCTTGCCCTGCCCATGAACTACCGCCACCTCTACCACGCCGGCAACTTCGCCGACGTGTTCAAGCATGCGATCCTGGCGATGCTGATCGAGCGGCTGAAGGCCAAGGACGCGCCCTTCGCCGTGATCGACACCCATGCCGGCGCGGGGTTGTACGACATTTCCGGGCCCGAGGCCCAGAAGACCGGCGAGTTCGCGCGCGGCTGGGGCCAGATCGCGACGGCCGACCTGCCGGCCGAACTGGCGCCGTATCGCGCGGCGGTCGCCCGGGTCAACCCGGAAGCTGCGCTGCGCTTCTATCCGGGCTCGCCCCTGCTGGCGCTGGCGCTGATGCGCGCGCAGGACCGGCTCGTGGCCTGCGAGCTGCAACCCGACGAGGCGCGCGCCCTGAAGCGGGCGCTTGCCCGCGACCAGCGCGCGGAGGTCCACGAACGCGACGGCTATGCCGCGCTGAAGGCGTTCCTTCCGCCCAAGGAGCGGCGCGGCCTGGTGCTGATCGACCCGCCCTTCGAGGCGCCGGCGGAGCGCCGCCAGGTCGTGCGCGCCCTGGCCGAGGCCCATGCCCGCTGGCCCAGCGGCATCTACACCCTGTGGTACCCGATCAAGGCCGACAGCGAGGCGCGGCTGTTCCATGCCGAGCTCGCCAATACGGGCATCCGCCGCCAGCTCGCCTGCGAGATCCGCGTGCAGGCCGGCGACGACCCGGCGCGGCTGAACGGCTGCGGCCTGGTGATCGTCAACCCGCCCTTCCAGATCGAGGCGACGCTGCGCGATGTCCTGCCCGCGCTGCACGGCGCGCTGGCGGGTGCGGGCGGCACGCGGGTCGACTGGATCGTGCCGGAATAGACCTACGCGACGTCAGGCCACCTGCGGGCGCCACGCGATCGTCCCCTCGGTCCGCGCCCGCACCGCGGGCGAGGCAAGGCAGGTGGCGACGGCCTCATAGCCGGCGGCGCCGGGATAGGGGAAGACCTGGGTCGGCGGGCGGTGGTTGGCGGGGCACAGGATGATCGTCTCGTCCGCTCCCACCGCGGCCAGGTCCAGGATCGCGCAAGATCGCGTGGTCATGAAGAGCGGCCGCGCGCCGGGCGCGCGACGGCGCAGATAGGCGATCAGCGCCTGCTGCGACGCCTGGTCCAGACCTTGTTCGACCATGTCGATGACCAGCGGGGCCGAGTCATCGGATTCCAGTGCGACGAGCAGCGCGACCAGGCTCGCCGACGAAGCGGCGCCCTCGTCGGCCAGCCAGGCCAGGGCCCGGTCGACCCGCGCCTTCAGCGCCGGATCGGCATCCAGTTGCGTGCGCGAACCGGCGCCGTCGCCAGCCGACCGGTCGAGGCCCAGGAACCCGGCACCGGGCAGGGCCTCGGCGATCTTGCGCAGCAGCCGCGTCTTGCCGCTGCCCAGGGGGCCGACGATGAAGGTCAGGCTGCGGATGTCGCGGAGCTCGAAGCGCTCGCCGCCCCAGGGCCAGGGAAGGTCGAAGGCGACCGCGCAGGCCGTGGGGCGCCTGACGAGGCGCGCGAGTTCCCCGGCCAGCGGCGCCCGGCCATCGGCGAGCCCGGCACGTAGGCCGCGGACGCGTTCGATGGTTTCGGCGAGGCGATGGGCCTGGACCTCCAGCGCTGCCTGATGCGCGGCGAGTGCTGGCTCCAGGCACGCGGCTTCGCCGCCGAGCGCCCGCGCCACCTGGGCAAGGCTGAGGCCCAACGCACGCAGCGCGGCGATCTCGCCGGCCCGGGCCATCTCGGTCGGACCATAGGTTCGCCATCCGGCCGCGGTGCGGACCGGCACGAGCAAGCCCTGCCGCTCGTAGAGTCGCAATGCCTTGGGCGAAACGCCGAGCCGCCGGGCGGCCTCGGAAGCGCCGATGAATTCGCCTGAACGGTCCACGGAACACCTCGATGCTCGCTTGCCGCCGCTCGTTATCGGGGCATACCCAAGGGCCAGGTCAAGGGAAAACCCGGAACAGTAGTCAACCCCTTGTCAGACATCACAATGGCAAACGTCTGGCGCGCCACGGCGGGGTTGGCCTAGGATGCGGACGATACCCGCCGCCGAAGGCGGGGCGAAGGGGAACTAAGGAGGAACGCATGATCCGCTTGGGTCGCGTGGCCATGCTGGCCGCGCTGGGGGGCTTGGCCTGGACCGGGCTTGCCTGCACGGGGACGGCCGCCGCCGACACCTATCGCCTAATGACCGGCCCGCAGGGCGGGGTTTGGGTTCCGCTGGGCGGGGCGCTGAAGAATCTGTGGGAAAAGGCGATTCCCGGCCTGACCGTGCAGACCCTGCCGGGCGCCGGCATCGCCAATGTGCGCGGCATCGAGGAGGGCAAGACCGATATCGGTTTCGGCAACTCGATCTCGACGGTCGACGGCATCGCCGGCCGCGAACCCTTTCCCGCCGCGACCAAGAACGTCTGCGAGCTCGCCTCGCTCTATCCCCAGTATTTCCAGGTCGTCGTGCTGGCCAATGCCGGCATCAACGCGATCAAGGACCTGAAGGGCAAGTCGATCGCGGTGCAGACCCGCGGCAACACCGCCGAGATCGTGACCCAGGACATCCTGAAGGCCAACGGCCTCGGCTATGCCGACATGAAGGTCAACTTCCAGGCGTCCTACACCGACGCCGTGTCGCTGATGAAGGACGGGCACGCGCAGGTCTTCACGCTCGGCACCACCATTCCCGCCTCCTCGGTGATGGACCTGGCGGCCGGGCGCGACATGAAGCTGCTCGACCTGGCCGATTCGCTGCCGGCGATGCGCAAGGTAAATCCCGGCTACACGCTGGTGAAGGTCAAGGCCAACACCTATCCCAAGCAGGACAAGGACGTGCAGGTGATCAGCTATGCCACCCACCTGGTGGTGAGCTGCAAGCTGCCCGAGGACCGCGTCTACACGATGATCAAGACCATCGCCGAGAACATGCGGGACCTCAGCGCGGTCAACAAGGCGATGGAAGGCATCACGCCGAAGGACCTTGCCGAGGACATCGGGGTGCCGCTGCATCCCGGCGCGGCCAGGTACTACCGCGAAGTCAAGGCGATCAACTGATTGGCGCGGCGTCGCCCGGCGCCCTCCTCTAGCCGCGCGCAAGCCCGGGGACACGGCGTTTGACCTATCGTCAGACGATCACCGGCATCGTCACCGTCGTCGGCGTGGCGATGGCGCTCTATCACATGTACGCCATCGCGATCGCGCCGCCCGAGGCGATGATCTTCCGCGCTACGCATCTCGCCTTCGCGCTGGTGCTGGTGTTCCTGGCCTTCCCGCCGACGTCGAAGCGCGCGAGCGCGGGGCCGATCGACCTCGCGCTGCTCGGCCTGTCGCTCGCCGTCGTCGGCTACCTGTTCGTCAACTACAAGTACCTCGTCAACCGGATTCCCTATATCGACGATCCCACGACGCTCGACATGACGATGGCGATCCTGGCCATCGCCCTGGTGCTGGAAGGCACGCGCCGCGTGATCGGCGTTGCGCTGCCGATCACCGCGCTGATCTTCGTGGGCTATGCGCTGCTGCTGACCGATGTCGGCGTGCCGCGTTTCCTCGACCAGATCTACCTGACGACCGAAGGCATCTTCGGCTCGACCCTCGGCGTGTCGGCGGGATACGTGCTGATCTTCGTGATGTTCGGCAGCTTCATGGAGCGCACCGGCACCGGCCAGCTCTTCATGGATTTCGCGCTCAGCCTGACCGGGCATACCGCCGGCGGGCCGGGCAAGGTGTCGGTCGTCAGCTCGTCGCTGTTCGGCACGATCTCGGGCAGCGCGGTCGCCAACGTGATGGTGGACGGCCCGATCACCATCCCCTTGATGAAGCGCACCGGCTTTCCGCCCCATTTCGCCGCGGGGGTCGAGGCGGTGGCGTCGACCGGCGGGCAGATCATGCCGCCGGTGATGGGCGCGGCGGCCTTCGTGATGGCGGAGTACCTGCAGGTCAGCTACTTCCAGGTGACGGTCTGGGCGATCATCCCCTCGCTGCTCTACTACCTCGCCTGCTTCGCGGCCGTGCATTTCGAGGCCAAGCGTCGCGGCATCCTGGGCGTGCCGCGGTCGGAATGCCCGCGGATGAAGGACGTGCTGCGCGCGCGCGGGCACCTGTTCATCCCGATCTTCATCGTGCTGGCCGGCATGTTCAACGACTACAGCGCGCCGC
>JADZDN010000102.1 GCA_020851015.1 Alphaproteobacteria bacterium
GCCCGCGCGTCTTGTCCCAGATCGTCAGCAGCACGGTGGCGCCGACCGTCGCCACGTCGATCGAGCCGGACAGGATCGCGTCGTTGACGGCCGCGCCGCTCGCCAGTTGCAGCATCTCGACCTTGAGATCGGCCAGGCCGAGCGCGGCGGCCCGCTTTTCGATCAGCTTCTTGTCGACCGCGACATGCAGCGGCAGGTAGATCATGCCGTATTGCTGCGCGATGCGGACCGTGCCGGTCTCCGCCCGCGCATGCGGGACGCCAAGGCAGCCCAGCAGCATCGCCGCGCCGATCGCCATCCATGCGCGCCCGCGGCATCCCGGTATCAAGGTCATGGCCTGCCCCTCCATTCGATTGCCGGCGTGCAGCGTGCCGCAATCCGGCGGCGGAATCCATAGCCGCCCCTCGACACGGCCGGCCAGTGCTCTACCATGCCGGGCGATGAGCGGCATCGACGACGCTTTCCACTTCCGCGCGGTGGCGGCCGCGCAGGCGCGGGCGGGCCAGCCCGGCCCGACCTTCGCGGCCCTGGCGGACGCCTTGCAGGCGATGGTCGGCTACAAGGTGATGACGGTCCTGAAGCTCGATACCGCGACGCTGCGCTCGGTGCGGCTCTACAGCAGCGAGCCCAGCTATCCGCCGGGCGGCACCAAGCAGCACCGGCGCGGCGCGTGGAGCGAAGCGATCGTCGATCGCCGCGGCTACTTCCTCGCCCGCCATCGCGCGGACGTCCGCGGCAGCTTCCCCGACTACCAGGGCATCGAGGCCGCGGGCTGCGCCTCGATCGTCTGCCTGCCGGTGCTGTATGACGGGCGCTGCCTGGCGACGCTCAACCTGTGGCACGTCGACGGCCACTACCACGCCGCGGCGGCCGAGCGCGCATTGCCCTTCGCCGGCTTTCTCGTCCCCGCCTGCCTCGCCTAGGCGCTACCAGCCGACGGCCGCGCCGGTGCGCCGGGGATCGGCCGCGCCCAGCTTCAGCCCGCGCTTGCGGTCGTCGATGGCAAGGCACACGCCGGTGCGCGGCCATTCATCCGACGGCCAGGGCTCGATCCGGGGCCCGCGGCGCGACAGGGCCTCGGCGGTGCCCGCGGAGAACCCGTCCTCCAGCTTCAGCAGGCCGGGGTAGTAGGCATGGGGCGCGAAGGAATCGGGATAGCTGTAGGAATAGAACCGCGTCGCTTCCACCGCCGCCTGCGGATCCATGCCGTGGGCGAACAGGTTGAGGAACACCTGCGCCATCGCCTGTACCTGCAGGTCGCCGCCCGGCGTGCCGAACGGCATCACGAACTCGCCCCGGCGCATCGCGATGGCGGGGTTGGGGGTCAGGCGCGGCCGCTTGCCCGGCGCCACGCAGGCGGGATGGCGCGGATCGACGCGCGACTGGATGCCGCGCGGGGACAGGGCCATGCCCGTGCCCGGCACGATCGGCGACTTGCGCATCACCCCGTCGCTGGGCGTCGCCGAGAAGGCGTTGCCGGCGGCATCCACGGCGCAGGCATAGGACGTATCGAGCGGACGGTCGGCCCCAGCCAGCTCCACCGCCTTCGGCGGCGCCAGCGGCGCGCGCGCCTGGCCAGCGTCGATGCGCCCGGCCGGCGGCATGCCGTCGAAGGCCCGATCGTCGCTAATCGCGACGATCCGCGCGCGCGCATAGTCCGGCGACAGCAGCGTGCCGATCGGCACCGGGACGAACTTCGGGTCGCCGTAATAGGCCTCGCGGTCCGCGGCCACCAGCTTCAGAATCTCGATCAGCCCGTGGATGTAGTCGGGCGCGTTGTGGGCGCGGGTGTCCAGCCCCAGCGCCTCGACCATCCGCACGACCTGCAGCAGCATCGGTGCCGAGGGGGAAATCGGCGATCTTCCGCTTGATGGTCAGCGCCATCATCTTGTAGGTCGGGAAGCCGTCGCGTGCCAGGCGGATGGCCTCGCCCGCCACGTCGGCGAAGCGCATCGTGCCGTAGCGTTCCAGCGCCGTCAGCCACGCATCGGGCGCGCCCGGCACCACGGTCTGCAGGATGCCCTCCGGCACGTAGTCGCCGCCGCGCCTGGCCAGCAGTTCGCAGGTCGCGCGGCGCGGCCAGGTGCCCAGCCCGTCGATCGTCACCAAGCGGTCCTCGGCGGCCAGGTAGATCATGATCGGCGCGACGCCGGTGAAGCTGCACATCTGCGGCTCGACGACGTTCAGCGTGATGCCCGCCGCCACGCCGGCGTCGATCGCGTTGCCGCCGGCCTGCAGCACCAGGAACCCGGCCTGGGCCGCCATGTAGTGGCCGGCGGCCACCATGTGCCGCGTCCCCTGGATGGTCGGCCGGTAGGCAGTGTCGAACCTGTAGGTCATCGCCGTGTTACCCGATCGCATACGGCCAAAGGGCATTCCAGGCGCGGCGGCTTTTGCGAAACCGATTGGCGCGTCATCCTTGGCATTCGTTCTCTTGGGCCGCCGCCGCCGCGCGTCGGCGTCCGAACCTCAGTATATCGCGGAAATGGCTGGCCAGTTCGAGCACCGGGGGCACTGCAAGCGGACGGGTAGAATCTTCCCTGGCAACGCATTGACGAAGATCAAGGTTGCTCGGATCGGCCGGCCGCGCGCGTTGCCCTTGATTTAGGTCATTTGCGCGAAACCGAGAACAAAGCAGATTTTTGCACGGGCCGGCAAGCCGGGAACGGTCGGACGGTGGGTGATACAAGGTAGATGACGAATGATGCGCAATTGGCCGTAGCAACGCCGGCTGCCGCCCGCCGCCTGGATCCGGCCCAGGTGCGGCGCCGGTTCGACGCGCGGTCGCTTCCGTTCGAGACGGTGGACGAGCTGGAAGACCTGGCGGTTCCGGCGGGACAGGCTATCGCCATCGAGGCGCTGCGATTTGGCGCCTCCATCCGCCATCCCGACTACCATATCTATGCCGTCGCGCCGGCGTCGGAAACGCGCCTGGGATTCGTTCGCGACTTCCTGGAGCAGCGGGCGGCATCCCTGCCGGCGCCGGCGGATATCTGCTACATCCACAATTTCGACAATCCGCAGGCGCCGGTCGCGCTGTCGCTGCCGCCCGGCCGCGGCGCGCAGCTGCGCGACGCCATGAAACGGCTGGTGCAGGACCTGCGCGCGGCGTTGCCGGCGGCGTTCGAGAACGACGACTATCGCACCCGCCGTCAGGGCGTCGACGAGCAGTTCAAGCAGAAGCATCAGGAGCGCTTCGACGCGCTGCAGAAGCGCGCGCAGAAGGATTCCATCGCCATCATCCGCGCCCCGATGGGCATTGCCTTCGCACCGACCCGCAACGGCGAGGTGATCACGCCGCAGGAATTTCAGAAGCTGCCCGCCGCCGAGCGCGAGCGCATCACCGCGACCATCGAGGGCCTGCAGGCCGAGATGGAGCAGATCGTCCGGCAGGTGCCGGTATGGGCGCGCGAGCATCGCGAGCAGCTCCGCCAGCTCAACCGCGAGGTGACGCGCCACGCCGTCGCCCACATGACCGACGAGCTGCGCGCCGCGTTCGCCGACCTTCCGCCCGTCGTGATCTATCTTGCGGCAGTCGAGCGCGATGTCATCGAGAATGCCGACGATTTCCTGGGGCAGGAGCAGGGTTCCGACGGCCGGCTGGGCCCGGTCGGCGACGCGACGACGACGGACAATATGGCGTTCCGCCGCTATGGCGTGAACCTGTTCGTCGACAGCAGCGGGATGACGGGCGCCCCGGTGATCTACGAGGACAATCCGACCGTCCATTCGCTGATCGGCCGCATCGAGCATATCGCGCGGTTCGGCGCCTTGCTTACCGACTTCAACCTGCTGAAGCCCGGCGCGCTCCACCGCGCCAACGGCGGATTCCTGCTGCTCGATGCCGTCAAGCTGCTGCGCAATCCGCTGGCCTACGAGGCGTTGAAGCGCGCGCTCCGCGCCGGCGAGATCCGGATCCAATCGCTGGAGCAGATGCTGAGCCTGACTGGCACGGTCTCTCCCGATGCCGAACCGGTCCGGCTGCAGGTCAAGATGGTGCTGATCGGGCCGCGGTGGCTGTTCCATGTGCTGACCGAGTCCGATTCGGAGTTCGCCGAGTTATTCAAGGTACAGGTCGACGTCGAAGACCAGATCGACCGCACCGACGACCATGCGCTGCTGGTCGCGCGGTCGATCGCCACGATGGTCCGACGGCATCGCCTGTTACCGCTGGATCGCGGCGCGGTGGCGCACGTGCTCGAGCACCTGGCGCGCCAATCGGGCGACAATCTCAAGTTCGCCATCGATACACCGGGCCTGGTCGACCTGCTGAAGGAAAGCGATCATTGGGCCGCGCAGGCCGGCCGTCAGGTCGTCACCGCCGCCGATGTGCAGCAGGCGATCGATACGCGCCAGCGCCGGTCGGATCGCCTGTATCGCCGCCTGCGCGAGCAGGTGCTGAATGGCGTGCTGCGCGTGGAGACCCGCGGCCGGCGCATCGGTCAGGCAAACGGTCTGTCGGTGATCTCTGTCGGCGGGTTCAGTTTCGGCCACCCCAGCCGGATCACGGCGCAGACCCGTCTCGGCGGCGGTCGGGTGATCGATATCGAGCGCGAGGTCGAGCTGGGCGGCCACCTGCATTCCAAAGGGGTCATGATCCTGGCCGGGTTCCTGGGTGGCCGCTATGCCAAGGAAGGTCCCCTGTCGCTGCAGGCTAGTCTGGTGTTCGAGCAGTCCTACGGCATGGTCGAAGGCGACAGCGCGTCTTCGGTCGAGCTTTACGCCCTCTTGTCGGCGATCGGCGAATTGCCGCTGCGGCAGGACCTCGCCGTCACGGGCTCGGTCGACCAGCACGGCCGGATCCAGGCGATCGGCGGCGTCAACGAGAAGATCGAGGGATTCTACGATCTTTGCGACCAGCAGGAACTGACAGGCGAGCAGGGCGTCATCATTCCGGCGTCGAATGTACGACACCTGATGCTGCGCCAGGACGTGGTCGACGCCATTGCCGCGCGGCGGTTTGCCGTCTATGCGGTCGACACGGTCGACCAGGGAATGGAGCTGCTGACCGGCATCCCGGCCGGCGTTGCCGATGCGGAGGGCCGGTATCCGGCCGGTACGGTCAATGGCGCCGTCGCGGCGCGCCTGGAACGGTTGAATCGAACGGCGGCGGCGCTGGCCCGACGGATGGAAGCTGAACACGATGACCGGCGAAAGTGAACTGTCGTTCCGCCGTGTCGTCGTCGCGCTGGATCCGGCAACGGACTGCGCGGCGGCGATCGAGATGGCGGCGTCGGTGGCGGCCGGCTGGGGCGCGGCCCTGCGCGCGACCTTCGTCGAGGACGAGGAATTGCTGCGCCTGGCGGCGCTGCCCTTTGCCCAGCAGGTCGATCCCATGACGGCAACGCGCAGCCGCCTGGACTTGGCGTCGCTGCAATCCGGCTTCGTCGCCCAGGCGCAGCGCCTCCGGCACGACCTGCAGGCGATAGCCGACCGCCACGCGCTGCCGTGGTCGTTCAAGGTCACGCGGGCCGCGATCGGCGTGGGGGCGCTTTCCTTGGACGAGGACGATCTGGTCGTCGTCGCCGTCGCCACGCGCCCGATCGCCAGCCGCCTGCACCTGGAATCGCCGTGGCGGCGCGTGCTCGGCCAACTGCGCCATCCCTTGCTGCTGGTCCCCGAGCGGCCGACGCCTGCCGGGACCGTCGCCGTGTTCTACGAAGAGACGGCGGCCGGCCGACGGGCCCTGGAGGCATCGCGCCGCATCGCCCGCGCCGGCAAGCGGGCGCTGGTCGTCGTCGTTCGCGAGGACACGCCTGCGGCGCGGCAGGCCGAGATCGAGGCAAGAATCCGCGCCCAGGAATCCATGGCGACGGTTCGAACGCTATCCGCCGTTTCGAAGCAGCACTTGCATGACTTCATCGCCGCCTCGCGCGCCACGCTGCTGGTGGTCGGCCGCGACGGATCGGCCGACCTGTCCATCTCCGATCTGCTGCCGCTGTCGCCGACCAGCGCCATCCTGGTGCTGTGACGCGTCGCACGAGGATAGTACCCGAGGAGCCCGTCATGCGTAAGCCGCCGAAGCCGCCGAGCCGCTCGACCGTGGCACCGAAATCGTTGCCCGGCGATCCGGTGGAGCTCGAAGTGTCGACCGACCTCATCCGCACGCTGATCGACAAGCTGCACGAGTTCCAGGCCAAGGTCGAGGTGGTCGAGCCGGCGCCGGGCTCCAACCCGTCCGACGAGGACATGCGCGAGGTGCTCGAGGACTATAGCGACGATCCCGTGCACGAGGAGCTGCACGAGATGCTGGCCGACCTGAACGAGGACCAGCTGGCCGACCTCGTGGCCCTGTTCTGGCTGGGTCGCGGCGATTTCACGCCGGCGGAATGGAAGGACAAGCGCGCCGAGGCGATGCGCCTGGACCCGCGGCGGACGCCGGACTACCTGATCGAGACGCCGCTTCTAGCCGACTACCTCGAGGAGGGCCTGGCGGCGCTGGGGCATTGACGCCGCTCAGATTCCGAAGATCGACGACAGTCCGGTACGCGTGCTGAGCGCCGCCATTGCCGGGGCGTCGGGCATGATGATCGGTTCGGCCGCGGCTTGCAGTACCAGTGGCAGGATGCCGAGATCGCCAGGCGACAGCAGGAAGACGCCCGGACGCGACAGCACCCAGTGGACCGCCGGCCGAATGTCGGCCATGGCGTCCAGCGGCTGGTACCAGGTCGTGCGGTCGCGCGGCACGCCGGCGGCCCAGGGTCCGCGCGCCACGCCCTTGATGGTCTGGATCGCGACGTTGCGTTCGCCGGCCAGCGCGACGGTGCGCTCGAAATCGGGCGCGTAGGTCTGGTGCTGGGCGGCGAACCAGTTCCAGGGCAGCAGGATCGAATCGAAGTCGAAGCGCTCCAGGCTTCGACGATGCATCGCGGCGACCGTCCAGCCATGGCCGGTCACGCCGATGAAGCGCACCAGCCTGTTCTCGCGCGCCTCGATGCACGCATCCAGCGCGCCGCCCGGGGACAGGGCGCGCTCCCATTCGTCGGGATGGAACAGCGCATGGAGTTGGATAAGATCGACATGGTCGGTCCGCAGCCGGTCGAGCGAGCGCTTGATGCTGTCGCGCGCGCCGGCATAGTCGCGATCGCCGGTCTTGGTGGCGAGGAAGAAGCGCTGGCGGTGCCGGTCCATCCACCGGCCAATATGCAGCTCGGAATCGCCATAGCGGGCCGCGGTGTCGATATGGTTGATGTCGTATTCGAGCAGCAGGTCCAGCGCACGGTCCGCCGCCGCAGCGTCGGCGCGCGACAGCGCCGCGCCGCCGAAGATCACGGCCGAACTCGTGTGGCCGGTGCGCCCGAACGGCCGTTTCTCGATCGCCATGGACAATCCTCGTGCCGACGAACCGAAGCCAGCCTAGCAGACGCGGGGTAGGCAGGGGAGCGCTCTCGGCGGTCGCTCGGGCGCGGCGGGGCGTGCTAGCGTCGCCGGCATCCGATCGCACACGGGGCCCGGGACATGAACCGACTTTTGCTGGCGCCGACGACGCTTCCCGCTGCCGAGCCGCTGGCGTTCATCGACGCAGCCGCAGCGGCCGGATTCGACGGAATCGGGCTGCGCTTGAATGCCTCGCCCGGCATGCCGTTCCATCCCGTCGCCGGCAACGCGCCGCTGGCCCGCGCGGTCAAGCGGCGGCTGGCCGATCTCGGCTGGAAGGTCCACGACATCCTCAGCTTCTACCTGGAGCCGAATACCGACGTGGCCGAGTTTGCCGCGCCGCTTGAGCTCGGCGCCGAGCTTGGCGCGCGCTATGCCCTGACGATCGGCGACGATCCGGATTGGTCGCGGATGCAGGGCAATTTCGGCCTGCTGTGCGACCGGGCCGCGCCGCTCGGCATCAGCCCGAGCGTGGAATTCGTACCGCGCCGGCTGCTCCGCAATCTCCCGCAGGTATTGCGCCTGTTCGCCGAGACGGCGCGGCCGAACGTGGCGCTGTGCGTCGATCCGCTGCACGTCACGCGTTCCGGCGCGACCGCGGACGATCTGCGCCGCGTCGACCCGCGGCTTATCCCGTACACGCAGCTCTGCGACGGGGTGATGGAGCCGGGCGAGCCCGATCCCGACGGGCTGGGGCGCACGGCGCCGGAGCAGCGCCGCATGCCGGGCGAAGGCGTGCTGCCGCTGCGGGCGATCCTGGCCGCCGTGCCGCAGGGCGTGCCGATCAGCGTCGAGGTCCCCTATGACGAGCAGGCCGGATTGACTCCGGCAGCATGGACCAAGCTCGTCGCCGAGAAGACGCGGCGGTTTCTCGCTACTTCTTGACCAGCTTCCCCATCGCCTCCAGCGCCAGCTCGTAGCCATGCGCGCCGAAGCCGCAGATGATGCCCTTCGCCGCCTGCGAAACGAAGGAGTGGTGGCGAAAGGCGTCGCGCCGGTGCGGGTTCGACAAATGCAGCTCGATCACCGGGAAATCGCACATCAGCAGCGCGTCCAGGATCGCCACCGAGGTGTGGGTATAGGCCGCGGGGTTGATGACGATGCCGGCGCAGGTCGTGCGCGCCTCCTGGATCATGGTCACCAGGTCGCCCTCGTGGTTCGACTGCCGCATCTCGACTTCCAGGCCCAGCGCCTTGGCGCGCGCCTGCAGGCGCTTGTCGATGTCCGCCAGCGTGTCGTGGCCGTAGATATGCGGCTCGCGCACCCCCAGCATGTTGAGGTTGGAGCCGTTCAGGAACAGGATCTTTGCCGGCATCGGGTCACTTCTTCTTCAGCAGTTCGTCGACGATGATCTGGCGCAGCTCCGGCGTGACATCGGGGCGGATGCCGTACCACAGCTCGAAACCGAACACCGCCTGGTGCAGCAGCATGCCCAGCCCGTCGGCGATGCGAAGCCCGCGCCGCTCAGCCTTGGCCAGGAGCCCGGTCACCAGCGGCACGTACACGATGTCGTTGACCACGCAATCGTCGCGCACCGGCGCAAGCTCGATTTCCAGCTCGGGGTAGCCGGCCATGCCGCAGGAGGTGGCGTTCAGGACCAGCCCGGCGCCCGCGAGCGCGCGCTGGCGATCCTCCCAGGCGGTGGGCAGCACGCTTGGCCCGAACCGCTGGCGGAATTCCTCGGCCTTGGCCAGCGTGCGGTTGACCAGGTGGATGCGCGGAACCTTGCGCTCCACAAGGCCATAGACCACGGCGCGACCCGCCCCGCCGGCGCCGAACACCACGGCGTCCGCAAGCCCCTTGTCCCAGCCCGGCGTGGCGGCGTCCAGATTGCCGAGAATGCCCAGCACGTCGGTGTTGGTCGACCGCAGCACGCCCTTCGGGTCGAACCACATGGCGTTGGCGGCGCCGATCGCCTTGGCCCGCGCGTCGGGTTCGCTCAGCGCCATGACCGCCAGCTTGTGCGGCATGGTGACGTTGCAGCCGACATAGCCGCGCCGGGGCATGTCGGCGAGGAAGGCCTTCAGATCGGCGCTTTTCACCAGTTCGCGCCGGTAGTCGCCGGCGATGCCGTGCTTCCGCAGCCAGTAGCCGTGAATGAGGGGCGAGCGCGACTGCGCCACCGGGTCGCCGATCACGCAGGCCATGCGGATATTTTCGTCGGTCATGCTTTCCCTTTCCCGATGCCGATGGCTAGCCCCGGCGCATGAACTCGTCAATCGCGACCGGCCGGCCGGCCGCGGCGGATTCGGTGATCGCCATGGTGGCGGCCAGGGTGCGCGCGCCGTCCTCGCCGCTCACCACGGGCCTCGCCTTGCCGTGAATGACGGCGGCGAAGTTCCGCATCTGCTCGACATAGGCGTCCGCGGGCGCCACCGGAATCCGCTTTCGCGTCAGCGCGTCGCCCCAATGCTGGCCCGGCTCGTGCCACCAATGCTCGAGCGACGGCACGCCGAGCGACCCCTTCGTGCCGGTGACCATGTAGCTGTCGCGGCCCTCGTGCGGATAGAAGGGGTTCTCCTGCGAGCCCCATTCCCAGCTCCAGGGCGTCGAAACCGCGTCCGAAATCGTCAGCGTGCCCAGCGCGCCGCTGGCGAAGCGGATCGCCGCCGCGGCGGCATCCACGACCGCGAAGCCGCGCACCCCGTTGGCGGCGAAGGCCTGGACGCTGTCGATCTCGCCGCACATCATGCGCAGGCAGTCGATGTCGTGGATGCCGTTGATCAGCACTGTGCCGCCGCCCGCCTGCCGCCGCCAATCGACCTTGTAGTAGTCATCGGGCTTGTGGCTCAGCCACATCGCCACCACGGCAGTGACCCGCCCGACGCCGCCGCCGCGGATCGTCTCGGCCGCCGCGCGCATGATCGGGTTGTGGCGGCGGTGATGCCCGACCAGGATCGGCACATCGGCGCGCTTGCCGGCCTCCACAAGCTCGGCCGCCGCGCGCACGGAATCGGCGATCGGCTTCTCGACCAGCACGGGAATCCTGCGTGCGATGCAGGCCAGACCGGCGGTCACGTGATGCTGGTTCGGCGTCGCCACGATGGCGCCGTGCGGCCTGGCCTCGTCCAGCATGCGCTGGCAATCGGCGAACCAGGGGATGCCCTTGTCCTTCGCGAAGCCCTCGGCGGCCGGGGTGGGGTCGGCGATGGCGGCGACCGCATAGGCGGGATCGCCCAGCAAGACCTGCAGGTGGCGGCGGCCGATCATGCCGGCCCCGATCAAGGCGATGCGCGTGGCGGTCATCCGGTGGTTCCTCAGGCGGTGAACAGGCTGGATTGCATCACCTTGGGCGCCGCCGGCATCAGCGGGGCAAAATCCATGCGCTCCAACACGTCGCGCCGCAGGTCGATGCCCGGCGCCAACTCGGCCAGCACCATACCCTGGGGCGTCAGGCGGAACACCGCGCGTTCGGTGACATAGAGCACGGTCTGACCGCGGGCCATGGCGACGCTGCCGGCGAAGGTGATCTGCTCGACTTTCGTGACGAACTTGCGCACCTCGCCCTGCTTGACGATGCGCATCGCGCCGTCGCCGGTCGCGATCTCGGTGCCCTTGGTGTCGAAGGTGCCGCAGAACACCACCTTGCGCGCGTTCTGGGCGATGTCGATGAAGCCGCCGGGTCCGACCGGCAAACCGCCCAGTTTCGACACGTTGACGTTGCCGGCCGCGTCGACCTCGCCGAAACCGAGGAAGGCGATGTCGAGCCCGCCGCCGGAATAGAAGTCGAACTGCGATGGCGCGTCGATCATGGCGGTGGGATTGCGCGCGAAGCCGAACAGCATGCCGTCGAGCAGATGCCCGCCATAGGTGCCGTGCTCGATCGTCTGGTAGTAGCGGTCGACATCGCCGCGCGCCGCCACCAGCTTGGCGACCGCGTCGGGGATGCCGAAGCCGTAGTTCACGACCGCGCCGTCCACCAGCTCCTGGGCGGCGCGCCGAGCAATCACCTGCCGCAGGCTGAACGGCGCCGGCTTTTCCGGCGGCACCGGGCCACGCTGCTCGCCCGAGAGAGTCGGGTCGTACTTGATCTCGTAGGTCATGGACTGGTCAGGAGCGACCACCACGGCATCGACAATGGCGCCGGGCACGCGGACATGGCGCGCGGGAATCGAGCCTACCTCCACCGCCTCGCGCACCTGGGCAATGACCTTGCCGCCCGAGTTGTGGGCGGCAAGCGCGATGGCGTAGATGTCGAGGTTGGCCGGCTCCTGCTGCAGGCTGATATTGCCGGTGGCGTCGGCCTGCGAGCCGCGGATCAGCGCCACGTTCACCGGGAAAGGCTTGTAGCGCAGCAATTCGCGCCCGGCGACGGTCACGACCTCGACCAGCTCGTCCTTCGAGCGCTTGTTCAGCCGGCCGCCGTCGAGCCGTGGGTCGACGAAGGTGCCCAGCCCCACATGGGTGAACAGGCCCGGCCGCCCCGCGCCGATCTCGCGGAAGAGCTGCATCGTCACGCCGCCCGGCAGGATATAGGCCTCGATCTTCTCGTCGCGGGCCAGCGCCTGCATGCGCGGCGACCACACCCAGTGCCCGCCGATCACGCGCCTGACCATGCCTTCGTGCGCGAAGCAGTTCATGCCGCGCGTCTTGCGGTCGCCGA
>JADZDN010000103.1 GCA_020851015.1 Alphaproteobacteria bacterium
CATCTCGCAGCCCCCGCCCAGCGCGAAGCCCGCCACCGCCGCGATGACCGGCTTGCGCACCGTGCTGATCCGCTCCCAGCCCTTGGTGATGAAGTCGGCCAGGTAGACGTCCATGTAGGTCTTGCCGGACATCTCCTTGATGTCGGCGCCGGCGGCGAAGGCCTTCTCGCTGCCGGTCAAGACGATGCAGCCGATGGCGTCGTCGGCCTCCAGGTCGTCGAGCGCGGCGCCCAAATCGGCGACCAGCGGGCTGGACAGCGCGTTCAGCGCCTTCGGCCGGTTCAGCGTGACGATGCCGATCTTGCCGCGCTTCTCGACCAGGATGTTCTCGTAGGCCATCGATGGCTCCTTGCAATTGGTGCGCGGTGATACCCTAGCGCTGGCACTTCGCACAATAGAAGGTCGAGCGGCCGCCCTGGACCAGCCGCTTGATCTTCTGCCCGCAGTTCGGGCAGGGCGCGCCCTCGCGGTCGTAGACCTGGAAATGGTGCTGGAAGTAGCCGAGCTCGCCGTCCGCCTGGACATAGTCGCGCAGCGACGAGCCGCCCGCCTTGATCGCCGCGCGCAGCACGTCCTTGATCGCCTTGACCAGGCGCTCGGCGCGCTCGCCCTGGACCGTGCCGGCCAGGCGGCGCGGCGAGATACCGGCGCGGAACAGCGCCTCGCAGGCGTAAATGTTGCCGACGCCCACGACCAGGTTCTGGTCGAGGATCGCCGCCTTGATCGGCGTGCGCTTGCCCTTGAGCCGCGCCGCCAGCGCCTTGGCGTCGAAATCGCCGTCGAGCGGCTCGGGCCCCAGGTCCTTCAGCAGCTTGTGCGCGTGCAGCGCGTTGTTGGAGACGAGATCCATCATGCCGAAGCGGCGCGGATCGTTGAACGTGACGACGAAGCCGTGGTCGGTCGTGAACACGACATGGTCGTGCGCGTCCCGGCCCGTTAAATCCGAACGGCCCGTTTCGTGGTGGAACTCGCCCAGCTTTTTCCCGCCGCCCCCCTGCTTGCCGACCACGATCCGCCCGGACATGCCGAGATGGATCATCAGCACCATGCCGTCGTCGAGACGCAGCAGCAGGTATTTCGCCCGCCGGTCGATGCCCGTGACCGCGCGCCCGGTCAGGCGCCGGGCGAAGTCCCTGGGCAGGGGGAAGCGCAGGTCGGCGCGGCGCTGGTCGACCTTTGCCAGGCGGTGGCCGACCATGCAGCGGATCAGCCCCTGGCGGACGGTTTCGACTTCGGGAAGCTCGGGCATGGCGGGTTCCGGTTGCGGGGCCGCACGCTAGCAAGATGCCCGGCCGGGCGCTATGGTCCGCCGGCCATGGGCAGCACCGACACCAGGGACGGCGGCGACACGGTCGCGTTCGGCTATCGCGACGTGCCGGCGGGGGAAAAGCCGGCGCTGGTGCGCGGCGTGTTCGACAGCGTGGCCACGCGCTACGACCTGATGAACGACCTGATGAGCGGCGGCATCCATCGGCTGTGGAAGCAGGCGATGCTGGACCTGCTGCATCCCCGCCAGGGCTGGACGCTGGTCGACCTGGCAGGGGGCACCGGCGACATCGCCTTCGGCTTCCTCGATCGCGTGAAGAATGACGGCCGCGCCATCGTCTGCGACCTCACCCCGGCCATGGTGGCGGTGGGGCGCGACCGGGCGCTGGATCGCGGGCTGCTCGCGGGCGTCGACTGGATCGCCGGCGACGCGCAGGCGATCCCGCTGAGGAGCGGCGTAGCGGACGCCGTCACCATGGGCTTCGGCCTGCGCAACGTCACGAACATCGACGCCGTGCTGCGCGAGGCGCGGCGCATCCTCAGGCCCGGCGGGCGGTTCCTCTGCCTGGAGTTCAGCCGCTGCGTCGTGCCCGGCATGGACTGGCTCTACGACCTCTACTCGTTCAACGTGCTGCCCAGGATCGGCCGCGTGGTGACGGGCGACGCGGACGCCTATCGCTACCTGGTGGAGAGCATCCGCCGCTTCCCGCCGCAGGAGGAACTCGCCAAGCGCTTCGCCGCCGCCGGCTTCGCGCGCGTGAACTGGCGCAATCTCAGCGGCGGCATCGCCGCGCTGCACTGGGGCTGGCGGGTCTAGCGCCATCTTCATGCTGCGCGCCCTTCGCAACCTTGCCCGCCTGGCGCGGATCGGCTGGACCCTGGCGCGCCACGATGCCCTGGTCCTGGCGGCGATGGCGGGCGTGCCGCCCGGGCTGATCCGGCTCGGCCGCCGCCTGGCGCGCAGCGACATTTCCGGCCGGCCCGGCCAGCGCCTGGCCGCGGCGTTCGAATCGCTCGGCCCCAGCTTCATCAAGCTGGGACAGATTCTCTCCACCCGCTCCGACCTGATCGGCGACGAGGTGGCGGGCGACCTGGCGCTGCTGCGCGACCGCCTGCCGCCGTTTCCCGCGGCGCAGGCGCGCGCGATCGTGGCCGAGGAACTTGGCGCGCCGGTCGAGGCGCTCTACCCGCGCTTCGAGGACGAACCGGTCGCGGCTGCCTCGATCGCGCAGGTGCATTTCGCCCTTACCACCGAGGGCCAGGAAGTCGCGGTCAAGGTGCTGCGCCCGGGCGTGGTCGAGGCCTTCGCGCGCGACCTGGACTTGTTCTATTGGCTGGGCGAGCAGATCGAGCGCCTGAAGCCGTCGCTGCGCCGGCTGCGGCCGCAGGAGGTCGCCGACACGCTGGCGCAGACCGTGCAGCTGGAGATGGACCTGCGGTTCGAGGCGGCCGCCGCCTCGGAGCTTGCTGAGAATTTTCGCGGCGATCCCGGCTTCCGCGTGCCCGAGGTGGACTGGCGGCGCACCGCGCGGCGCGTGCTGACGATCCAGCGCATCCAGGGCATCGCGATCGACCGGCGCGCGGAGATCATATCCGCCGGGCACGACGTGAACCTGATCCTCACGCGCGCTGCCGAGTCCTTCTTCCAGCAGGTGTTCCGCGACGGGTTCTTCCACGCCGACCTGCATCCCGGCAACCTGTTCGTGGCCCAGGACGGCGCCATCGTGGTGATCGACTTCGGCATCATGGGCAGGCTCGACCGCAAGACGCGCGAATACCTGGCCGAGATGCTGATGGGTTTCCTGACGCGCAACTACCGCCGCGTGGCCGAGGTGCATTTCCAGGCCGGCTACGTGCCGGAAACCAAATCGGTCGACGCCTTCACCCAGGCCTGCCGGTCGATCGGCGAGCCGATCCTGGAGAAGCCGCTGAACCAGATCTCGATCGCGCGCCTGCTCGGCCAGCTGTTCCAGATCACCGAGCAGTTCGACATGGAGGTGCAGCCGCAACTGCTGCTGCTGCAGAAGACCATGCTGGTCGCCGAGGGCGTGGGCCGCAAGCTGAACCCCGACGTGAACCTGTGGGAGATGGCGCGGCCGATGATCGAGGACTGGATGATCGCCAAGCACGCGCCCGACCAGCGCATCCGCGATTTCGTGACCGACGCCAAGGAGAACCTCGAGCGCATCCCGCGCCTGCTGGCGGAAACCGAGAAGGCGACCCAGGCGATCCTGGAGGGCGGCATCAAATTGTCGCCCGAGACGATCCGGACGCTGCGCGGCGAGGACAGCAACCGCGTGCCCTGGACCCTGGTAATCGCCGTGGTCGCCCTGGCGGCGGCGGTGGTGGCGCTGGCGCGGTGAAACCACCAGTTGACGGTTGCCGAGCATATTCCGACAATGTCAGCCGATGTTGAGGGGCCTTGAATGACGGCCATCCGAACCAAACTGCGCGTTTCGCGAGAGGGCACGATCAGTGGCCGGGCCGACCGGTCCGTGCCGGCGGGGGAGCACGAGGCGATTCTGTTCGTGGAAGACCAGAAGCGTCGGCGGATCGAAACCGACTTCCCGGTGGATGACTGCGGACCCTGGCCGCCGACGTTCTCGCTTTCCCGCAAGGACATCTACGCCGACGACGGTCGCTGATTGCGCGTCTTTGTCGATACCAACGTCCTGGTATTCGCGAACCAAAAGACCTCGCCGCGGCATTCCGTGGGGCCTTGCAGCGCCTGAAGGCGCTTGAGGCCAATGGCGACGAATTGTGGATCAGTCGTCAGGTGCTGCGAGAATACCTCGTGGTTGTAACGCGCCCGGGCGGCCTGGATTAGCCGCTGCCGATGGCTCTTGCAATCAGCCGCGCCCGTGCCTTCGAGTCGCTATTCCGGATTGCGGAGGACGATAGTCAGGTCACAGCGCAACTCTACGCACCGCTAAGCGGGTCCCAGATCGCGGGCAAGCGCGTGCATGACGTCAATATCGTGGCCACGATGCTTGCCAACGGGATTGGTACCATCCTGACGGACAATGCATCCGATTTCGCGGGCCTCGGCGCGGCCATCCAGGTGGTTTCCTTGACCCCGTAGCGCCACCTTGCATCCCCGCCTGGGAACGCCTATATCCACATTCGCCTAATGTGATTTCGCGTTGATTTCGCGAGAGGTGCCCCGATGTTGGTCGGGAAACGCGTCCTTCTGGTCGTTTCGGGCGGAATCGCCGCCTACAAGGTGCTGGAGCTGATCCGCCGCCTGCGGGAACGCGGCGCCAAGGTGCGTTGCATCCTGACCAAGGGCGGGGCGCAGTTCGTCACGCCGCTGTCGCTGCAGGCACTGAGCGAGGACAAGGTCTACACCGAGCTGTTCTCGCTGACCGACGAGAGCGAGATGGGGCATATCCGCCTGTCGCGCGAGGCGGACCTGGTGGTGGTCGCGCCCGCCTCGGCCGACATCCTGGCGCGCATGGCGGCGGGGATCGCCGACGACCTGGCCACCACGACGCTGCTGGCGACCGACAAGCCGGTGCTGGTGGCGCCGGCCATGAACATGCAGATGTGGGCGCACCGGGCGACCCAGGCCAACATCGCGACCCTGGCGGCGCGCGGCGTCCTGGGCATCGGGCCGAATGCCGGCAACCTTGCCTGCGGCGAGGTGGGATCGGGCCGCATGGCCGAGCCGATGGAGATCCTGGGCGCGATCGAGAATTTCTTTGCCGGCGCCGCCGACCCCCCGTTGGCGGACAAGCCGCTGGACGGGCTGAAGGCGCTGGTCACGTCCGGCCCGACCTACGAGGCGATCGACCCGGTGCGCTACATCGCCAATCGGAGCTCGGGCAAGCAGGGCCATGCCATCGCCGCCGCGCTGGCGCGGCTGGGCGCGGCCACCACGCTCGTCAGCGGGCCGACGCGGCTGGCCGACCCCGCCGGCGTGTCGGTGGTGCCGATCGAGTCGGCGCGCGAAATGCTGGCGGCCTGCCAGGCGGCGCTGCCGGTGGATTTCGCGGTCTGCGCCGCCGCCGTCGCCGACTGGCGCGTGGCCAAGGCGGCGAGCGGCAAGATCAAGAAGGCGGGCGGCAAGCCGCCGGCGCTGGAGCTGGCGGAGAACCCGGACATCCTGGCCAGCCTGTCGGCCCCGGGCAATCAGCGCCCGCGGCTGGTGATCGGCTTCGCCGCCGAGACCGACAACGTCGTGGACAACGCCGTCGCCAAGCGGCGCAAGAAGCATTGCGACTGGATCGTGGCGAACGACGTGTCGCCCGCCACCGGCACGTTCGGCGGCGACCGCAACACCGTGCACCTGATCACCGCCCAGGGCGTCGAGGACTGGCCGCCGCTGTCGAAGGACGAGGTGGCGCTGCGCCTGGCCCGGCGCATTGGCGAGCACCTGGCGGCGTCGCGCTGACGCATCCGGCATGAGCGGCACGAACCTATCGGTCGCGATCACGCGGCTGGCGCATGGCGGGGGCCTGCCCCTGCCCGGCTATGCCACGGCCGACAGCGCCGGCATGGACCTTTCGGCCGCCGTCGCGGACGAGCTGGTGCTGAAGCCGGGCGCGCGGGCGATCGTGCCCACCGGCTTCGCCATCGCGCTGCCGCCGGGCTACGAGGCGCAGGTGCGCCCGCGCTCGGGCCTCGCGGCCAAGAACGGCGTCACCGTGCTGAACGCGCCCGGCACGATCGACGCCGACTATCGCGGCGAGGTGGGCGTGATCCTGATCAATCACGGCGACCGGGATTTCGTCGTGACCCGCGGCATGCGCATCGCGCAGATGGTGATCGCGCCGGTGTGCCCCGCGACCCTGGCGGAGGTGGCCGAGCTGCCCGCGACCGCGCGCGGATCGGGCGGCTTCGGCTCGACCGGAACGCGCTGACATGCTGCGCCTGCCCCGCCGCGTCCTGTTCGCCGTCGAGGCCGTGCTGGACGTCGCCTACAACGCCGGCGGCGCCACCGTGCGCAGCGGCGAGATCACCGAACGCCAGGGCATTCCCGCGCGGTACCTCGAGCCCGTGCTGCAGCAGCTGGTGCGCGCGGGCGTGCTGGTGGGCGTGCGCGGGCCGCGCGGCGGCTATCGCCTGGGCCGCGACGCGCGGCGCATCACCGTGGGCAACGTGGTGCGCATCGCCGCGGGCGGCGAGGACGAGGCGGAGGAGGAGTCGCTCGCCGGCGGATCGCCGCTCGGCCGCGCGGTGGTGCGCCCGATGGTGCAGGCGCTGGAGGACGAGGCGATGGCGCGGCTCGACGCCATCACCATCGACGCGCTGTGCGTGCAGGCGCGCGCCGCCGGCATCAAGAGCGCCAACGCGACGCCGATGGATTTCACGATCTAGCGTTCGGGAAGGGAAGCCATGAGCAAAGCCGAGTTCCGCGGCCGCATCTATGACGGCATCATCGACACGATCGGCGCGACGCCCGTCGTGCGGCTCGCGAAGCTGGCCGCCGATGCCGGCGTCCAGGCCGAGATCCTGGCGAAGTGCGAGTTCTTCAACCCGCTGTCCTCGGTCAAGGACCGCATCGGGCTGTCGATGATCGAGGCGCTGGAGCAGCAGGGCAGGCTGGACAAGGACACCGTCGTCGTCGAGCCGACCTCGGGCAATACCGGCATCGGGCTTGCCTTCGTGTGCGCGGCCAAGGGCTATCGCCTGATCCTGACCATGCCCGAGAGCATGTCGGTCGAGCGGCGCAAGATGCTGCGGCTGATGGGCGCCGAGCTGGAGCTGACCCCGGCCGAGAAGGGCATGAACGGCGCCATCGCGCGCGCCGAGGAGCTCTTGAAGACCCTGCCCAAGGCGGTGATGCCGCAGCAGTTCAAGAACCCGGCCAACCCCGCCGTGCATGTGCGCACCACCGCCGAGGAGATTTGGCGCGACCTCGACGGCAAGCTGGACGCGATGGTGTCGGGCGTCGGCACCGGCGGCACCTTCACCGGCTGCGCCCAGGTCTTGAAGCCGCGCCTGCCGAACCTGAAGATGATCGCGGTCGAGCCCGAGGAAAGCCCGGTGCTGTCGGGCGGCGCGCCCGGCCGGCACATGATCCAGGGCATCGGCGCGGGCTTCGTGCCCGACATCATGGACACCAAGGCGATCGACGAGATCGTCCGCGTGCCGAGCCACGCGGCGCTGGCCATGGCGCGCAAGGCGGCGCTGGTCGAGGGCCTGCCGGCCGGCATCTCCTCGGGCGCCGCCCTGGCGGCGGCCTTGCAGGTCGGCGCGCGTCCCGCGATGGCGGGCAAGCGCCTCCTGGCGGTCCTGCCCTCCTCGGCCGAGCGCTACCTGTCGACCGCGCTGTTCGAGAACATGTGAATCGCGCTCCATAAGGGAGCGGCGCGCGCGGACGTCGACATTTCAATTGAATGCACGGTGGCCGCAATTGGAGTGCCCCCCGTGGGTGAGACAGAGAATTAGGGGACAGTTGTTGAGAGCCCGTGGTCAGACGGCCGTCTGACCACGGGCTCGTGGATCAATTCGAACTCCTCGGGTGGTCGGTAGTCCAAGGCCGAGTGCAATCGCTGGCGATTGTAGACGTGATCGATGAACCCGGCGATGGCGTCTCTGGCTTGGGCAAGGTCGCGATACTGGGCGGCATCGACCTCCTCGGCCTTGAGGGTTTTCATGAAGCTCTCGGCCATGGCGTTGTCGTACGGACAGCCGGCCCGGCTCATGCTGGGCTGGATGCCGGCCCTTTCCAAGCGCTCGATATAGTCGCC